>JAQVUX010000009.1 GCA_028699255.1 Candidatus Omnitrophota bacterium
ATGAGCGTGAGGATAAGTCTAAGTACATGTTTATGTTAATCAAAGAACCCTATTTTGAGATTGCTTCGCCGCCTTCGGCGTCTCGCAATGACAAAATAGAAAGCGCCCAATTATCTTGACACCACTTTTTTTTACCTTTTCTTGTTATTTACATGACTTCGTGATATAATTTTATACGATTTAGTATACATTATCGTATTTTATCTTTTTACTTAAGGCATAATAAAAACATATGCATTTTAAATCCTTAGAGCTTATCGGCTTTAAGTCATTCGCTGAAAAGACCAAAATAAACTTCGAACCCGGTGTCACTGCCATCGTCGGCCCAAATGGCTGTGGAAAAAGTAATATAGCCGATTCGATCCGCTGGGTCCTGGGCGAGCAATCCGCCAAATCCCTGCGCGCCTCCAGCATGCAGGACGTCATATTTAACGGCACTGATACCAAGGAGGCGATAAACTTCGCAGAAGTTTCCCTCACGTTCACCAATGAAAAACGCATTCTCCCTATAGATTATGATGAAGTGACCATATCGCGCCGCGTATTCCGCTCAGGCGAGACCGAATATCTGCTTAACAAAACTCCTGTCAGACTGAAAGATATTTCCGAACTTCTTATGGGTACCGGCATCGGCACCGAGAGCTATTCTATTATTGAACAAGGCAAAATGGACCTTATTTTAAGTTCCCGTCCGGAAGACAGGCGGTTCGTATTCGAAGAGGCGAGCGGCATAACCAAGTACAAATCAAAGAAAAAAGAGGCCATGCGCAAGTTGGAACAGACCGAGCAGAACCTTCTGCGCATAAACGACATCATACTCGAAGTAAAGCGGCAGATAGGTTCTATAGAGCGTCAGGCGCGTAAGGCCGAAAGATACAAGGTCGACTTCGACCGTCTCAAGGACATGGAGCTTAAAGTTTCGTCCGCCGAATATAAAGACCTGAAAACCGCCGAGATGACCTGCGCCGTAGAAAGCAATGATTCGAAGGGCCGGGAGAAAGAGATAGTAGCGGAGATGTCGGCCATAGTGACCACCATATCATCATACCGCGCCTCGCTCGACGACGTTAACCGCAAGATGCTTGAGTTGAAAGACAAATATCAGGCGATGTCCGGCGCGCTCGACATGAATAACCAGAAGATAACGATCGACAAGGAGAGAATAGCGGAGGCGTTGGCGCTTCAGGAAGGGTTGAAGCGCGAGATAGAGGCGGCCGCAGAAAAAATAAAACTTGCCCGCTCGATGGTCGAGCGCATAAAAGAAGACCTGCGTGTCGTCGCTACTTTAAGAGGCGATAAGCAGAAATCGGTTTCAGACAAGGACGCGTTTTTGCGCAGTATCGAGCAGTATATCGAGGAGACCGAAAAGCGCGCGGCCACATGTAAAGTCCAGCTGGTCGATTTCCTATCCAGAGAAACGCACATAAAGAACGAACTTATAAAGGTTAGCGCCGATATACAGAATAGGCGAGTTCGCGAGCGGCGTCTGCACATAGAGAAGGAGACGGTATTAAAAGATGTCGAAACTCTCGAGAGCGGCCTGACGACGATACTGAATGATTTCAAGGAAAGCGATAGCCGTGTATCCTTGATGAGAAAAGAGCTGGAAGAGAAGAAAGCCGCCGAGGATTCTGTCCTGGCGGAAGTCAAAGCTCTCGAAGAGGCGGTGGCGAAGGAAGAGAAGCGCTCGACGGCGTTAAAGTCGAAGATAGAGATACTGGAAGAGAATATCAGGTCATACGAAGGATTCAACCGCGGCGTAAAGACGATATTGAGCCGCCGGGATGAATTCGCGCCTCCGGCGGTGCTTGCCGATGTGATACGGGTGGAACGGGGGTATGTAGAGGCCGTCAGCGCTTTTCTGGGCGACGCGGCGCAGACTATTATAATGGATTCCGACGCCGACATATCCAGGACTATAAATTATCTAAAGGAAAATAACCTGGGCAAGGCGGCTTTCGTTTCGCTGGAGATGCTATCCCGGGCAGGAATTAACCGCACAGGTTATTTAACGGTGAACGCGTCGCCAGCCTGCGCGGTTGGCCATGCCGTTCCGCTTAAGAATTTCATCAAAGTTGATTCAAAATATGAGCCGGTGCTCGAATATTTCTTCGGCAATGCCTGCCTGGTCGAATCGATAGAGGATATGTCCAGGACTTTTGACGGCAGGGTTTCCGTAACAGCTGTGACAAAAGCGGGCGCCATATTCGATAACGGTAAGGTGTACGGTGGGAGCGCCGCGGAATCCATCGATACTATGCCGATAGGGCGTAAACACCGGCTGGAAGACATGAAGGTGGAATTAGCGGAAGCGGAATCGAATGCCGTATCTTTGGCTGAAAGCCGCGCGGGCAAAGAGACGACGGCGAAGGCTCTCGAGGCAGAAGTGGCGTCGCTCGCCGAACAACTGCATATCGAAGAGATAAAACTTTCCAATATAAAGATGAAGAAGGATTCGCAGGAAGAGTCCCAGAAGAAACTGAAGGAAGAGCTGGATATAGTCAGCTCGGAGTTTGCCGAAGCCGAAGAGACGATAAAAGAGCTTACCGAAAAAGGCGTATCTCTCAACGCGGAACTGAATAATTTAGAACAGGAGAGGTCGTCCTCGCAGAACTTTGTCGAAGAATCGCATGATCTTATTACAAATAAACGGCAGGAGCGGGAGGCTCTAAGCCTCGAGATGGCTACGCTTAAGGCCGAACTGCAGGCGATGGAGAAGGAAGAGGAGGGCGTGCGCAGTTCTCTTAAAGTTCAGGAAGGGATCGTCTTCGAGTCCGAAGAGACGCTGTATTCAAAAGAAGGGCTTTTAAAAGATTCAGCGGAGAAAGTAAAAGCGCTCGAGGACGAGATATCGAAATTGACTGCCGATAACGAAACTATCTCGAAGTCGCTTGAGGTATTTAACACGGAGTCATCGGCCATAGAGAATACGCGGACGGGCCTCGTCGGTGAACTGAATGCCGCGGAATCGCTTCTTAAGAATAAAGAGAACGCGGTTGAGTTATTAAGGAACCAGATACGGGATCTCGACGTTAAACTTACCGAATTAAATTACAAAAAGACGAACTTAAAAGAGCGGATAAGCCAGGCATACAAGACGGATCTGGAATCTCTGCATCCGGAGCCTGAGGAAGGGGTCGATTGGGAATCGATAAAGACGCAGGTTGTGGAGCTTAAAGACCGGTTGGAGAAACTGGGGCCTGTGAACCTTATCGCGATAGATGAACATAAAGAACTGGAGGAGCGGTATTCCTTCCTCGTGCATCAGCAGGAAGACCTTGTGAACGCGAAAGACTCTCTCCACAAGGCGATATTAAAGATAAATAAGACGACAAAAGATCTGTTTGTGGAGACTTTTCAGAAGATACAGGTGGAGTTCAAGAATTTCTTCCGCATGCTTTTCGGCGGCGGCCAGGCCGAGCTCGTCCTGATAGATGAGCAGGATGTGCTGGAATCGGGTATAGAAATAGTGGTGCGCCCTCCCGGCAAAAAACTGCAGAACCTTACGCTATTATCGGGCGGTGAAAAAGCCATGACCGCCACGGCGCTTTTATTCGCGATATTCAAAGTTAAGCCGAGCCCGTTCTGTGTGCTTGACGAAATAGACGCGCCTTTAGACGAGTCCAATGTTACGCGATTCTCGAGCGTATTGAAGGATTTTCTTAAGATATCCCAGTTTATAATAATAACGCACAACAAACGTACTATTGAGCTTGCGGATGTGATGTATGGTATAACGATGCAAGAGAGGGGCGTGTCGAAGATTGTGTCTGTGAAGTTCTCGGACGATAAGAAGAAGCCGGAAGCCAGAGAGATCTCCGGGCTTAAACAAAATGCAGAGGAATCAAAAGTAGAGATTAAAGAAGAACATAAGGAAGAAGTAAAAGAAGAAGTTAAGTAAGCGGAAGAATCTAAAACAGAGTTAACCCCGCAGGAAACCTAAGTCAGCTTTCGCTCGCCCATCGCTTTCGAATACACACAAGTCCTGTTTTTACCAGCGCCTTTTGCCTCATATAAGGCGGTATCCGCCATCGCTATGAGCTCATCTTTGGTATGCGCGTCGTCCGGATAGCTGGCGACGCCACAGCTTATGGTGAGCCGGTTCTGGGAAGGCAGTCCATTTTCACCCGCGAAGAGTTTTTCCACCTCGCTACGCAGTCGTTCCGCGAATAATCGGGCATTTTCTTTGGACGTATTCGGTATAACTATGGCGAACTCCTCGCCGCCGTAACGCGCGACCGTATCCACCTTGCGCGACTTAGCCTGCAGGACGGATGATATCTCCCGGAGGGCGCTGTCGCCGCGCACGTGGCCTAACGTATCGTTGTAATGTTTGAAGTTGTCCACATCGACCATGACAAGGCCGACGCTCGTTTGTGTTATCTTCGAGCGTTCGAGTTCATACGACAGGCGTTGTTGGAACTTGCCGTAATTCCAGAGTTTGGTGGACCAATCGATGCTCGACAGGTAAACCGTCTCTTCGTACAGACGTGAATTCTCTATAGCGAGCCCCGCGTGATTGGCGAACATGGTCAGCATCCTTACATCGGATTTCGATATAGGTTTTTTATTGAAGATATTATCGACGAGTATAGCGCCGAGCACCTTATCTTTTGCCTTGAGCGGGACGGTTACAAAGAAATCGGTTTTAAGCGTCTTCTGTGTGTCAGCGTCGACGAGCTTTTTGGCCTCTTGAGTCGTTATTTCGAAAGGCATCCCCTCAAGGATCGTGAGGACGAGTATCCCCATGTCTTCCCTGAGGGGTATTTTTATACCTTTGACTATCGAGTTCAGTTTCGACTCGGGGTCGCGTTTAAATGTGTCGTAAGAGGCTATGAAGTCGTCGAGCGTCTTCTTGCTCTGTGATACATAATGCCATATCTTTCCGGCTTCCTCGGCGCTGTGGGGCCCTATTCCCATCACGCCCTCGAGCACGTTCTCTTTCTCGTTTACGAGGAAGAGCATGGCGCGGTTGAAGCCGAGGCCTTCGTGAGAAGTAAGCGCCGTCAGGATTATGTACAGTATCTGGTCGAGCTTAAGCGTCGTGCGGATAGCATTTGAGATTTCATAAAGAAGCGCGAATTCCCAATTAAGCTGTTCTATCTCCGCGTAAAGCTCGCTCTCTTTCTCTTTATTCATAATTCTTCATAATTCCTATTTTTTCGCGGTGGCGGCCGTTGCCTTTGCGGCCGGTTTTGCGGCTGTAGCGGCGGGCGCGACCATAGGTTTCAATTTACCGAACATTATACCCATCGCAACCTCTTTATTATCGGCTTTTTTCGTCATCATCCTTACGTTATCGCCTGCCTTAAGCTCTGAGATATCCGTTGTCTTGGTGATACTCGTGTAAGGAGTGACCGATATGGCACGGACTACGCCGTCAGCGTCATTCTTTACCGATACTTTGATATTAGCCGGATCGGAAACATCGACCGATTCTATCGTTCCTGCTACCATGGCAAAGCTCGAGGTCGGTTTGATTGCGGCTTTGGGTGCGGCCGCTGTTTTCTGCTCTACGGCTAACGCGCCGATCTGGCCAACAAATGCAAAGCATACAGCTAAAATCACCACTAATGCTATTTTACGCATAAATCCTCCTTATATTTTATGACATTATGATACCATGGTGGCATACGGGGTGTCAATTTTACCTTGACAGGAGTATAATTGCTGTTATAATAGTAACATCTTCGGGGTGAGGTGCGATTCCTCGACCGGCGGTTATAATCCGCGAGCCAAAAGGCTGAGCCTGTGGAATTCAGGCATCGACAGTAAGTCCCACCGGCCGTATCGGAAGGGCGGGATAGAGTCTGGATGGAAGAAGATATAACAGAGAATTGCCGGATAACATTGTTTCAATTTTAACCCCGAAGGATAACCTGCGGGGTTTTTTATTTATGAAACTAAACACTATACCTGAAATCTTAGACGACATAAAACGCGGCCGGATGATCATAGTAATGGATGACGAGGGCCGTGAAAACGAGGGTGACCTTGTAATGTCCGGCGCGTTTGCCAAACCGTCCGATATTAATTTCATGGCGACTTACGGCCGCGGGCTCATCTGTGTTCCCATGGAAAGCGCAAGGCTGGACGATCTGGATCTGCACCCGATGTCTTCCGTCCGGCACGACGCTTACAGGACGGGGTGGGCGATATCGTGCGACGCGGGACAGGGTATAACTACCGGCATTTCCGCCCATGACAGGGCAAAGACCATCAATATACTGGCGAATCCTAAGAGTAAAGCCTCCGATCTTGTTCGTCCGGGCCACATGTTCCCGCTGAGGGCAAATGAGGGTGGCGTACTCGTCAGGGCCGGCCATACCGAAGCGTGTGTCGATCTTTTAAAGATGGCATCACAGCGGCCGGTAGGGGTTATCTGCGAGATAATGAGAGACGACGGCTCCATGGCAAGATTGCCGGATCTAAAGGAGTTCTCCCGAAAGCATCATCTTAAGATATGCACCATAGCAGGCCTTATAGAATATAGAAGAAGGTCGGAAAAGCTTGTGAAGGTTGTCGCCAGGACAAATATTCCGACGCCTTTCGGTGATTTTAAAGCGTTCATTTATGAATCGGTTGTAGATAAATACCATCATGTCGCGCTTGTAAAAGGCAGGCTCAATAAAAAAGATTCTCTTGTCAGGGTCCATTCGGAATGCCTTACCGGCGACGTATTTGGTTCCAAGAGATGCGACTGTGGAGAGCAATTGCACGCCGCCATGAAGCTTATAGGGAAAAGCCCGTGCGGTGTCGTCCTGTATATGAGGCAGGAGGGCAGGGGTATAGGATTGGCGAACAAGCTGAAGGCTTATGAGCTTCAGGATAAAGGGATGGATACCGTCGAGGCGAACGTGGCGCTGGGGTTTGAGCCCGACCTGAGGGATTACGGTATAGGCGCGCAGATCCTCGCGGATCTCGGCCTGAAGAAGATACGACTGCTTACGAATAATCCGAAGAAGATTGTGGGGCTCGAAGGGTACGGCCTCGAAGTGACCGAGCGTGTGCCGCTCGTGATACGTCCGAATAAATCAAACAGGAAGTATCTGCGGACGAAGAAGTATAAACTGGGGCATATAATAAAGTAGCGATTAACCTTAAGAAGGAGGATGGTTATGGCAAATGTAATAAAAGCGGATCTGACGGCTAAGGGAAAGAAGTTCGCGATAGTGATATCACGGTTCAACGAGTTCATTTCGACGAAACTTTTAGAGGGATGCTTAGATACTCTGTCACGGCACGGGGCGCAGGACAGCGCGCAGGACGTCGTGTGGGTACCGGGCGCTTTTGAGATACCGGTGGTGGCTCTGAAGATGGCGAAGTCGAAGAAGTACGACGGTGTGATATGCCTCGGGACGGTGATAAGGGGGGCGACGCCGCATTTCGAGTTCGTGGCCAGTGAGGCGGCAAAGGGCGTGGCGCAGGTTTCGATGAATACGGGTGTGCCGTGCATATTCGGTGTGATTACCGCCGATAGTATTGAGCAGGCCATAGAGCGCGCAGGCACTAAAGACGGCAACAAAGGCCGCGATGCCGCGGTATCCGCGATCGAGATGGCGAATCTGAACGATAAGATATAGCGTTTCCACCCCGGGGTGGAAATATAAGGAGACGATTGATGAGGAAGCGGACGAAAGCGCGCGAAGCGGCGCTCAAGATACTTTATGCCATCGACATTACCGGCGACGAGCCGAAGAAATGCATCGATGCGTTCTGGCGCGACAGCGAAGAGAAAGACACCGAGGTCAAGACGTTTGCCAATTCACTTGTCCTTGGCGTTTCGAATAAGATAAAAGATATCGATAAAACCATCACGGAATGCGCTACGAATTGGCAGCTTAAACGCATGGCGGTCATAGACAGGAATATTCTCAGGTTCGCGGCGTATGAACTTTTATTCGCAGACGAGATACCTCCCAAAGTTACTATGAACGAGGCGATAGACATAGCGAAGCGGTACGGTGACAACGAATCCGGTAAATTCGTTAACGGCGTGCTTGATAAGATAAATAAAGAGTTTATCGCGAAGAAGAAAGAGAAATAACCAAAGCATGAAATACGCGGATCTTCACATACATACCGATTTTTCAGATTCCACATTCACTCCCGAAGAAGTCGCGGCCTGCGCGAACGAAAGAGGTTTAAGCGCGATAGCCATCTGCGATCACGATTCCGTAGATGGTATAGCCCCTTGTGACCGGGCGGCAAAGCCTTTGGGTATCGAGGTGGTTCCCGGGATCGAGCTTACCGTCGAGAAAGAGGACGCAGAGATACACATCCTCGGCTATTTCATCCGGCCTGAAACCGTGTGGTTCTGTGAACGGCTTGCCGAAATCCGCCGCTCCCGCGTCGAGCGAACGCGTAAGATGATAGGGAAGCTTAACGAGCTGGGGATCGACGTGAAAGCCGAAGACGTATTCGCGCTTGCCGGTAGAGGCACGGTAGGCCGCCTGCATCTAGCCAGGGCGATGCTCAATACGGGCAAAGTCAACGGATTCCGCGAGGCGTTCAATAAGTATATAGGTTTTGCGAAACCATGTTATGTGCCGAATGAGCATTTCTCGCCCAGAGAAGCGATAGAAGCCATATCGAAAGCCGGAGGGGTTCCCGTTCTGGCGCATCCGGGTATCATGGATAAGGACGGGTATATCCCGGAACTGATCGGATACGGCCTTAAAGGCATAGAGGTTTATCATACAGACCATAAAGGCGCTACCGTGCGGCATTATGAAGAAGTGGCGGAAGAATACGGTTTATTGCTTACGGGTGGGTCGGATTGTCATGGGATGGGCAAAGGCAGAGTCCTTTTGGGCACGGTGAGAGTTCCGTATGAGCTCGTAGAGAAACTTAAAGCAGAAGCCGAAAAGATACGCGATGCATACAGATGAGAAATACATGCGCATGGCGCTTGATCTCGCGCGCAAAGGTTTGGCTCTGACGAGTCCGAACCCGGCCGTGGGCGCTGTCGTCGTCAAGGGCGGCAGAGTCGTCGGGCGCGGCTACCATAAGAAGTGCGGGGCGGCACACGCCGAAGTAAACGCGCTTAATGATGCCGGGGGTAAGGCTAAAGGCGCCACGCTTTACGTTACGCTCGAACCGTGCAATCATTTCGGCAGGACGCCTCCATGCACCGACGCTATAATCGCCGCTAAGATTGTAAGAGTAGTAGCCGCTATGAAAGACCCAAACCCGCTAAATGATGGCGGCGGACTGAGAAAGCTGAAAAAGCGCGGGGTAAAAGTTTCGGTTGGCGTGCTGGAAGAAGAGGCTCAGGGTTTGAATAAGCCTTTTGCAAAGTTTATTACCACGGGGATGCCGTACGTTACCGTGAAACTGGCAGAGTCGATAGACGGCAAAATAGCTACCAGGGCGGGTGATTCGAAATGGATAACCGGCCCTGCTTCGCGACGGTATGTCCATGATTTAAGATCGAGAGTTGATGCCGTCATGGTCGGTGTAAATACTGTTATAAAAGATGACCCCAGATTGACCTGCAGGATACCCGGCAGGCGGGATCCTGCCAGGGTCATAGTGGATAGCGCTTTAAAGACGCCGCCCGGCGCCAGAATATTTTCCGGAAGTTCCGCCGCGCCGGTCTACATGGCTACACTCCGCCGCGCCGGGACGGTGGCGAAGGACGCACGCCTTATAAGGACGCGTTCCGATCACGGGAGGGTGGATCTAAAAGAACTTTTAAAGAAACTCGCTCGGCTTGGCATGACGCATATATTAGTCGAAGGCGGTGGAGAGCTGGTAGCGGGCTTAATCGAGAAGAAGCTGGTCGACGAATTCATGTTTTTCATAGCGCCGATGATAATAGGCGGCAGAGACGCTGTGTCTTCGGTGGGAGGTGTTGGAGCGCGCAGGATGGGCCAGGCACTTGCGCTTGGCGAGATGAAGGTACGAAGATTTGGGAAAGATATTCTAATAGAAGCCGAGGTGAAATAATGTTTACTGGATTGATACGAGAGCTCGGGGTTGTGCGCAATTTTAATCGCTCCGGTAACGTCTACCGCCTGGAAGCCTCTTCGGATATAATCGCAAAGACGGCCCAGATAGGCGACAGCGTATCTATTAACGGCGCTTGTCTGACGCTTGTAAATAAGAAGTCGGGCGTCTTGGAGTTCGATGTCATGGAAGAGACTGTCCGCAGGACGGCTCTTTCGTCTGTAAAGAGCGGGGATAAGGTGAACATGGAGGACGCTTTGCGCGCCGGCGGGCCGCTTGGCGGACATTTTGTACTGGGCCACGTCGATTGCGTGGGTACGATAAAACACATTGAGAGTTCAGGGCAGGAATATATTATTGAAATTGAATTTCCGGCGGAATTCAGCCATCTCATCGTTGAAAAGGGATCGGTTACGCTGGATGGTATAAGCCTGACGATCGGCGAAACGGCTCGCGGCGGATTTAAAGTTTACATAATACCGCATACCATGAAGATGACCAATCTATCCGGTAAGCGCGCACGGGATAAGATCAATATAGAATTCGATATTATCGGGAAATATCTCGCGCGTTTCCGTCAACTCGATAAAGGCGGCGGGGTTACCGAAAAATTCCTGAAAGAGATGGGATTTTAAGCGGAATAGCGCTTAAATAGATTTGAAATATAGGGATTTTCGTGATATAGTTTTATCCAACAAGGAGGTAGGGATGGCCAGACGTGTGATATCGATAGCGTTGGTAGTGTTTTTGTTCGCTTTTGCGTTTGTTCCGTCGGGATACTGCGATGATCCGGTGAAAAAATTGGGTAGAGGATTATGTAATATCGGGACGTTTCCTTTTGAATTATGCCTGCAGACATCCAGGGTTAATGATACAGATGGCCCAATGGCGGCCTGTACCTGGGGGATTTTAAAAGGCCTGGGTATGAGCGGGATAAGACTTCTGGTGGGTGTGTATGAAACGGTGACATTCCCTATACCTCAACCGAAAAATTACGCGCCTATACTCACCGATCCGGAATTTATGTTTCAGGACCAGAACTGGTAATGGTTCGACGCGCCAAAAATTGCATATGCAATTTTTGGCTTGCTCGCCACTTATAATAAGTAGGGCACCTTAAAAGGTGCCCTACTTATTTATTTGCTCATAATATAATGTTATGTTATTATAAACCCAGTCGGGGCGTAGCGCAGTTGGCTAGCGCGCTTGGTTCGGGACCAAGAGGTCGACGGTTCAAATCCGCCCGCCCCGACCACTGACTTTGCCGTTATTTAAGTCCGGCAAAGTCGTGCCGAAGCCTATTTGAAGAATATCGAAGATATTTTTCAAATGCTTAGGCAAGGCATAAGCAATCATATGAAAACCGCTTCAAAAAAAATAACCGCGAATAAACGCGCACACCTCTACTATTCCGGAGCGGTCCAGGGAGTAGGTTTCCGGTATACGGCCGAGAGGCTGTCGAATTCTTTCAAAGTGTCCGGATGGGCTAAAAATCTGTCTGATGGCAGGGTGGAAATGGTCTGTGAAGGCGCCGAACCGGACGTCAGGGCCTTCCTCGAGAAGATCGCTGATGTGTTCATGGAGTATATTAGGGGCATTGACGCCGATTGGAGCGAGGCGACCGGTGAGTTTACCGGATTCGACATACGGTTCTAACGATGCGCTACGGTATTATATCCGACATACATGGAAATCTTGAAGCCCTCTCAGCCGTCCTTGAAGCTATGGCGTCGGAGCGGATAGACGCATATCTTTGCATAGGTGACATAGTCGGCTATGGCGCCAATCCGAAAGAATGCGTAAAGACGGTTGAATCGCTCCGGCCGGAACTGCTTATAGCGGGAAACCACGAGTGGGGTGTGGTCGACTTCCTCGATATCGATTATTTCACCGAAAATGCGGCAAAAGCTATTAACTGGACTAAGGATATTTTAAGCGACGATGAGAAAGAGTACATCCGGTCTTTTAAATTACTCGGTAACATTGGGCGCATGGTTCTGGTTCACGGCTCATTAGATGCGCCGGAAGATTTTAATTATATAGTTAACTCGACCGATGCCGTTAAAACACTTAAACTTTTAAAACAAGGGATATGTTTTGTGGGGCATTCCCACTATCCCGGCATATTCTGCCTGGAAGGCGATTCTGCCGTCGCTGTCGAAGGGTTCAAGGCCGGCATCGAAGACGGTAGGAAGTATGTCGTGAATGCCGGTAGCGTCGGACAGCCGCGAGACGGAGACCCGAGAGCGTCTTTTATCGTTTATGATGAAGATGCGGCTTTCGTGGAGATAAAAAGAGTAGATTATAACATCAAGGAAGCCCAGCGAAAAATAACTACCGCAGGACTCCCGGATGAGTTTGCGTTACGATTGGCGGAAGGGCGATAAAGGATGCGCGATATATCTGCGAAAAAAGAGATAGAAAAATTACGGGAAGAGATACGACGGGCCGACCGGCTTTATTACGTCGAGAACTCCCCCGAGATCGCGGATCAGGAATATGACCGCCTGTACCGGCGCCTTAAGGATCTCGAAAGCGCGAACCCGGAACTCATAACGCCGGATTCGCCTACCCGCCGGGTGGGTGGAGAGCCTGTGAAGGGCTTTAGCACGGTTAAGCACCTGACGCCTATGATGAGCCTCGACAATACCTATTCGCCGGACGAAATCCGCGCTTTCGACGCGAGGGTCAGGAAGAACCTGAAAGGCGAGGCGCTCGAATATGTGGCCGAACTGAAGTTCGACGGCGTATCGATATCGCTTCTTTATGAAGACGGCAGATGGGTTCGCGGCGCTACCAGGGGAAATGGTGTCGAAGGCGATGATGTTTCCAATAATTTAAGAACGATAAGCTCCATACCGTTAACGCTTTCAAAAGAAGCCGGGAAGCCGCCTAAAGTTATCGAGGTTCGAGGCGAAGTTTACATTACGAAGCTGTCGCTCGAGAAACTGAATAAAGAGAAAGAACGCGCCGGCGAAGAGCTCTTTGCGAACCCCCGTAACGCGACAGCCGGATCCTTAAAACTACTCGATCCGAAGATGGTCGCCGGGCGTTCGCTTGAAATATACGTCTGGGGCATCGGCCATTGCGAAGGAGTGGAGTTTAAGACGCATTCCGAGGTCTTGCAATATCTTCAGGCAGTAGGCTTCCGGGTCAACCCGCACCGCAAGGTTTGTGAAACAATCGAGGACGCGATAAGCTACTGCGATTCGTTCGAGGACAAAAGATATAAATTGGAATTTGAGATAGACGGAATGGTGCTGAAGGTCAACTCGCTTGCCCAGCAGAAACGCCTGGGCGCTACCTCGAAAAGCCCTCGCTGGTCGATCGCGTACAAGTTTCCGGCCGAGAGGGCGCTGACGGAGATAGAAGATATAGTGGTTGGCGTGGGAAGGACGGGAGTAATAACTCCGGTGGCAGTGCTCCGGCCGGTGCACCTTTCCGGTACGACAGTGTCGCGAGCAAGCCTGCACAATTTCGACGAGATAGAACGGCTCGGCGTCAGGATAGGCGATCACGTATACGTCGAGAAGTCGGGCGAGATAATCCCTAAAGTGATAAGTGTCGCCAAGGAGCGGCGGACGGGCAAGGAGAAGCGGTTTGCCATACCGTCGGAATGTCCGGCCTGCGGCGCGAAACTCGTCCGGCCGAACGAAGAGGTGGCCGTGCGATGCGATAACGCCGGATGCCCCGCGCAGATAAAAGAGTCGGTACTGCATTTCGCCGCGCGCGACGCGATGGACATAGAGGAGATGGGCGAGGCGATAGTCGGACAACTCGTCGAAAAGGGGTTTATCAGGGATTACGGCGACATATATCGTTTAAAATTCGATGACCTAAAAGGCCTCGAGCGCATGGCCGACAAGAGCGCCGCGAACCTTATCGCGGCGATCGACAGGAGCCGCTCGCGCGACCTGAATAAACTTATCTACGGCCTTGGTATACGCCATATAGGTGAGCATGCCGCCTGGGTGCTTACCGGGCATTTCGGTTCTATCGAACGGATCGAGCGCGCATCGCTGGAGGAGTTGTCCGGAGTCCCGGAGATGGGGCCGGTCATGGCCGAGTCGGTGTATAATTTTTTCCGTAACAAAGAAAATAACGCGATCGTAAAGAAACTGAAAGACGCAGGCCTTAAAATGTCCGCGCCCGTCAAGGCCGTCTCTGCAGGGCCATTCGCCGGAAAATCCGTCGTCATAACCGGTACTCTGAAAGGATTCTCACGATCCGAGGCGGAAGACGCGGTTCGTCATTCCGGCGGCTCTCCCTCGTCGAGTGTCGGTAAAAATACGGCATTCCTTGTGGCTGGCGATGAACCGGGGTCGAAATTGGACAGAGCGAAGGCCCTCGGAGTAAAAGTTATAAACGAAGAAGAATTTAAGGCTTTGATCCGGAAATGAAAAGCTACCGTGGAGATATCATGAAGAAATGGCTTGTTATGTTTTTTGCAATCATATTTATCGCCAATATTACAGGATGCGATGCCGTGCAGAGGAAATTTACACGAAAAAATAAAACGGTAAAGAAGCCGCGTTTTTATCAGCTAAAGAAGTACACTAAGAAACCGCCGCCGGAACTCTACAAACAGCATTACTCGTACTGGGCGTCATGGCAGGAGGAGATGGTGAAGGTCGTGGGGCAAAATATAAAGAAGGATCAGAGATGCGCGGCGGAAGCGATAGGTCATCTTAAAGATATGCAGGCCCTGCTCGTCGAGGAAAAAGCGGATGAGCTCGAGGCGCACATAGAGAGTATGGAAAGCCTTAAAGCGATAATAGCCAGGGGCAGTCTTTCGTCCGCCGGTAAAGATTATGTGCGGAATTCTCTGGACCGGGAGGATAGGATTATAAAGCGGGATTTTTGTTACAGTAAGGTCAAAAAATTCATAAGGATGGAAACGGAAGAGCCGTCGGGCGCCAAACTAAGCATGGCCGTCGGAAAGGAAATAAAACCGCTTGAATCGGAAAAATAAAGACAGATTTTTCCTCGAAAGGTTCGTTGTGGGCCCGTTGGGTGTCAACGCTTACCTGCTGGCAGATCCCGTCTCCAAAGATGCCTGCCTTATAGATCCGGGTGCCGACGCTGACAGGCTAAAAGATTGCATAAAGAAACACGGTTTCAATCTCCGCTGTATAATAAATACCCACGGCCATGGCGATCACATAGGCGCCAACGCAAGTTTTAAAGTCCCTATATACGTGCACGAAGCGGATAAGGATTTTCTCGCCGACCCCGATAAAAACATGTCCCGTTTTTTCTTTTTCAATATCATATCCCCTCCGGCCGAGCGCCTGCTTAAAGAAGGCGATATTATCGAAATCGGTTCCATTAAATTAAAAGTAATACATACGCCTGGACACACGCCCGGCTCGATCGCGCTTGCGACGGGCAATGTGATATTTACCGGCGACACGTTATTCAAAGACAGTGTCGGCCGCACCGATTTCGATTACGGCTCCTCCGCCGCGCTCTTCGATTCGATAAGGAAGAAGCTCCTTGTGTTTTCCGACGAGACGGTTATATATCCCGGTCATGGCGCGCCATCGACGATAGGCGACGAGAAGAAAGGCAATCAGTTCCTCGCATGAAACATCTGATAGAAGAATTTCTTAATTATCTTACCGTTGAAAGAGGCTTGAGCAAAAATACGACAGCCGCGTATGGTACGGACCTCAAACATTTCACCGAACGCATGGAGGCTATAGGCATAACCGACCCCGCGAAAATAAAACGGCAGGACATAATGGCCTATATGCTATACCTCAAAGATAACGGCATAGGGAGTAATTCTATATCGCGTTCGCTCGTGGCTATAAAGATGTTCTATCGATTTTTGGTTCAGGAGCGGCTCGCCAAAGAAGACGTCTCCGGACTGGTAGAGTCGCCTAAGCTTATACGCGCCCTGCCGGATGTGCTTAATCTCGATGAGATCGAAAAACTCCTGGCCGGCCCCGACCTGCGCGACGGTGTCGGCATACGGGACAGGGCGGCGCTGGAACTGATGTATGCTACGGGGATGCGGGTTTCGGAAGTCGTGGAGCTTACGAAAGAGGGTTTGAATCTCGATGTCGGGTTCGTGAAGTGCAAAGGCAAGGGGGATAAAGAGCGGATCGTGCCGCTGGGTAAGAAAGCCAAAGAGGCGCTCGCGCGATACATCGAAAAGGTGCGCCCCGGGCTCGTCAGAGACAAGGACGTTCCGCAACTTTTTATTTCGCGGCTTGGGAAGAAGGTATCGCGGCAGACATTCTGGAAGATGATAAAGCGCTACGCAAAACTTGCGCGCATAAAAAAGGAAGTAACTCCGCATACGCTTCGTCACAGTTTCGCGACGCACCTATTGGAACATGGAGCGGATCTTCGGGTCGTACAGGAGATGTTAGGGCACGCGGATATCGCGACGACTCAGTTTTATACGCACATCGATCGCACGCGGCTGAAGTCGGTCCACAAACAGTTCCATCCGCGCGCTTAAAATTTTTCGCTGTAATTTTAGAACGTGCTGTGCCTTTGCGGTTTGCGCCGAACGCGGGCGGTGACTTTTGGGTGGTGCCTTCGCTCGCCGCGAATCGGCATTAGGCATGCCGATTCGCTGTCAAAAATTTTCGATGGCCGTTCAACCTGCCAATACGCAACTATTGAGCAGTTTGTCCGGCCTTTCTGGATCGCCATAAAGTATCGAAAATTTTAAGATTCGCTTCGGCACGCACCCAAAAGTTTCGCCACTCTATAAGCGGAAATTTTATATGAAAGCGTCATTGCGAGGCCGCCACCGAAGGTGGCGAGCCGAAGCAATCTCGCTTGGAGAGTAATGTTGTTTTAGCATTTTTTTGCGCTGGAATTAAAAATAGAATGTTACTACGTAGGAGCAAGTAAATATAATGGGAAAGAATTTTAAATATTGCAACTACATAGTAGCGTTTATTGATGTTTTAGGGCAAAAAGATGCGTTTAATGGAATTAGCGATATTCCTGAAAATAAAGAGCAAGAACACAAATTGAATCAAGCTCATTCGCAAACTGTTTTGTTTGTTGAAAAATTGCGGGGGTATTTCTATAACTTTTTTAATTCTTATAGTGCTTATGCGGAAGAAGGATTGATTAAAGTAATTATTCCAGAAGAAAAAAAAGAGCAATTTAAAGAAATGCGTAAATGTATTTTAAAACATGTACGTTTTTCGGATTGCATTCAAGCATTTGTGCCCCTGGAAAGCGTTAAATATCACGCACCTTGCGCGAAAGGTGTTGTTGGGGTGTTAGGTGCTTGTGGCATGTCAATGCTGTTTTCTTTATCGGAAGGTAAGTCTTTCCGCGCTGGCATTGATGTTGGAATTGGAACGGAGCTAAGTAGCGGTGAAGTGTATGGGCCGGGTTTTTTCAGCGCATATAGATTAGAAAGTGAAATAGCTCAATATCCACGGATAGTAATAGGTGACACAATGGTTAATTATTTAGCAAATTTATGTCACAGCATAACGCAATTACCCAATCAAACAATAGAGGATATACAGGTATGCAAGGCGCTTGCCGGTATGTGCGAAAAAATGATGACCACGGACTTGGATGGGCGTTATATATTAGATTATCTAGGAGCCGGGTTTAGAGATATTTTTTATAGCAATTTGTCTGCAGAAGAAAAAAAGGAAATGGCAGATCTTTTTAAGTGCGCGTTTACCTTTGTCGAAAATGAGTATAAAAAACAGAAAGCTAATAGAGGTAAGCTGGCTATCAGATACTATATGCTTTATAACTATTTTAAAGCAAGAGTAAAGCTTTGGGAAAAATAGAAAACGCGTAATTTATTTTCCACCCCGGGATGGAAAATTTGGGTGCAAAAATCAGTTAAACTTAGCATTGGCACCTGTAGTGATAGAAGGGTAAATTTATGGGTGGCCGAGGTCTAAGCCTTGAGGCGCGAATTAAAAGGCCGAGGTTGGATGGGGTGCCGCCGCTTAGGATTGCGACAATAGTACGAGCTTGACTGTAAAAAGCCTCTCCGACAGGCAATCCTGGCGGCACATAGATACGCGCCTGGCCAGAGCGAAATTGTAAACCCAACCTCGGCCTAATGAGCGCCGAAAGGCGACCGAGGACAGGCCCCATAAATTTACACGTAGAAAGGCGGCAGGGCCCGCCCAGGGTTAAGCAGAAAAGGATAATCATGGATCTGATCACGACACATGTTAACGCCGACTTTGACGCGCTGGGTTCGCTCGTGGCCGCGAAGAAACTCTACCCGCAGTCGCGACTGCTTCTGCCCGGCTCGCAGGAGGAGGCGGTGCGCGAATTCCTCTCGCTGGCGCGCGAGCTTGTCGCCGTCGAGAGTGAACGCGAATGCCGGCTCGATGATATCGACAGGCTCGTCCTCGTCGATACTAAGCAGAAGGCGCGCATCGGTATTGCCGCCGAGCTCGTCGATAGAGGCGTCGAGGTGCACGTCTATGATCATCACCCGAGGATGAAGGGCGACGTCGTCGCCGATAAGGACGTCTACGAAGAAGTCGGCGCGACCGTTACGATACTATCCGGCATGATCAAAAAACGGAAGATAAAATTATCGTATCTTGAGGCGACGATAATGCTTCTCGGCATATACGAAGAGACAGGATCACTTACCTACCGGTCGACGACGAAATTCGACGTCGATATGGTCAGCTTCCTTTTTTCGCAGGGCGCCAATCTTTCGGTTGTATCGAGTTATCTGAACCGGGAAGTGAGCCGCGAGGGGCTTTCGCTTCTGACGAAACTCATTAACCTGACCGAGCGCGTGGAGATAAACGGCGTCAGCGTCTCGCTCGTCGAGATCGACGCCGAAAATTATGTCAGTGACTTAGGCGCGCTCATGCAGAAACTGATGGAGCTGGAAAACATCAATATCCTCTTTGTGCTCATAAAGTCGCCGGGCGGCAAGGTCGATATAATCGCGCGTAGCCGTGTGCCGGCCCTCGACGTCAATAAAGTGCTTTCGCTTTTTGGCGGCGGTGGTCACCCGGGCGCGGCCAGCGCTAAGACACGCGGCATTGGTATCGTGTCCATACGACAAAAACTTTTTAACGTTTTAAAGAGCAAAATCAAAGTCGCCAAGTATGCCAAAGACATAATGTCCAAAGGCGTCAAAGCGATGAGCGCGAATGAGAAGGTGTTCGCGGCGCGCGCGACGCTTACAAAGAATAATCTGGACGGGATGCCCGTTACACAGAAAGGCCGGGTCGTCGGTATCATAACTTTGAATGGCCTTAATAAGGCTATCAAGCGTAGTTTTGGCCATTCGCGTGTCAAAGGTTACATGACGCGGGAGTTTGTGACGGTAAGCCCGGACACGCCTTTACATATCCTGCAAAAAATGTTGTTTGAAAATCCAGTCGGCGTGTTTCCTGTGACGCGTGGGAAAAAGGTGGTGGGCGTGATAAACAGGACGGCGCTTTTACGAAGCGTCCACGGAACATTGTTTGCCAAGCCGCCGGTGATAGACAGGAATGTTACCTTAAATCTTGCTAAGAAGATGTCCGCGGTGTTGCCGGCGGATGTCATGGCGCTCGCCCGCAAGATCGGCCGGAAAGCCAATTCGCTTAACTATACCGCCTTTATTGTGGGTGGGCTTGTGCGCGATCTCATCCTCGGGGTGAAGAACCTGGATCTCGATATCGTAATAGAGGGTCCGGCCATAAAGATGGGCGAGGAGTTGGCAAAGGATCTGGGCGCGGCCCTTATAATTCACAGGCGTTTCGGCACATGCACGCTTATAACCAAAGCCACCGGATACAACCTACGCGGTAACCGCGTAGGTTACCGCGTAGGTTGTAGTGGTTTCAAGATAGACCTTGCAACGGCAAGGCGGGAGGTATATGAACGCCCTGCCGCGCTCCCTACGGTGGAGTTCAGTTCGCTTAAAGATGACCTTGTTCGGAGGGACTTTACTATAAATGCCATGGCGCTTAGCCTTAATAAAGAGAGCTTCGGCCGGCTGATAGATTTCTTCGGCGGTGAACGCGATCTCGCCCGGGGTGTTATAAAGGTAATGCACGACGCAAGTTTCATCGACGACCCGACGCGCGTATTCAGGGCGGTGAGGTTCGAACAGCGTTTTGGATTTACCATCGACCCGCACACCGAAGATCTCATAAAGAATGCCATAAAGATAGAGATGTTCGATAAAGTGGAGCCGCAGAGGATACGCGACGAGCTTATCGCGATATTGAAAGAAGACGATCCTTGCAGGGCGGTCAGGCGGATGTCGGAACTTGACGAATTGAGGTTCCTCCACCCGAAGATAAAGTTCGATAGCCGCATAGTGAAGCTCTGCCGCGCCATAAATAGTACCTGCGATCGCTATGACGGTTCTATTTTCAGAAAACGCAGTGTAGAGCGGTGGCTTATATATCTTATGGCGTTATTCGACCGTTTGAGTTATAATGATGTCTCCTCTATATGCAGTCGATTTGCCTTAAGACGCTCAGAGACTATCCGTCTTTTATCATGCAAAGAGGACGCCGACAAGGCGGCCAAGGCGCTCGCATCCGCCTCCGCGGTTTCTCCCAGCATAATATACAGGATATTGGAGCCGCTTTCATTTGAGGTGATACTATTCATTACCTCAAAGGCGTTTTCGCCTAAGGTAGCGGCCAGGGTGGAAGATTTTTTCCGCAAATTGAACGGCGCGAGGGTAAATATAAACGGCGCCGACATTGCTTCGATGGGATTGAGCCCGTGCCCGGAGTATAAAACGATCCTCGACAAAGTATTGTACGCGAAATTAGACGGCAAGGTAAAGACGAGGAAAGCAGAACTTGAACTAACGAGGAAACTTGTAAAAAAGTTTATGCGTTAACAACGAAAGAATAAATATGGCTAAGCAAAGACCCGAGAGAGTGCAGGAAGCGTTGCGGCAGGAGATATCAAAGATCGTTCAGGGCGAGATGAAGGATCCGAGGATAGGTTTCATTACGATTACGAAGGTCGACCTGACAAAGGATCTAAGGTATGCCAAGGTATATTTCAGCGTGTTTGGCGAGGATAAGGATAAGAAGCTTGCCCTTAAGGGGTTGAATAGCGCCAAAGGCTATGTAAAAGGCCTGATAGCGGACAGGATAAATTTGCGTTTCATGCCGGAGATAGTTTTTATGGTGGATGAATCAATAGAGCACACCAAACACATATACGGCATACTTGATAAGATAAGAAAAGAGAGAGAAGGCGCGGAGGAGGAACAGGGCGAATGAGACAGATAATCGACGCGATAAAAAAATACGACAGATTTCTGTTAACGGCCCATGTCAATCTGGAAGGCGATTCCCTCGGCAGTCAGCTCGGCATGAAGGCCCTCCTCGAGTCGCTCGGCAAGACGGCCATTATCGTAGATAACGATGCCGTGCCCGAGCATTACAAGTTCCTCCCCAAAGCGGCTGAAGTATCTAATGACATGGACGGAAAATACGATTTTGACGCCGCGATAGTCCTCGATTGTCCGACATTGAAGAGGACAGGTAAGGTGCGAGATATAATTTCGAAAGGAAAGCCTGTAATAAACATCGATCATCACATCTCGAACGAAAATTTCGGGGATGTAAACTGGGTAGACGCTAACGCCAGTTCCGCCGGAGAGATGGTTTACAAGATATATAAAGAGATGGGGATAAGCCCGACCAAAGAGGCGGCGCTCGTCCTCTACATCGCGATACTCACGGATACCGGTTCATTCAATTATGAAAACACCTCCCGCGTTACGCACGAGATAGCGGGCGAACTTTTAGGTTACGGCATAGAGCCGGCCAGTGTTTCCGAAAGTGTTTATGAGCGCCGCTCGGTCGCTGATATAAAATTTCTCGCGCTTGTCCTGGCTACGCTGAAGGTGAATAAAACCGGCGATGTCGCGTATCTCGAAGTTACTTCCGCGATGCTGAAGGCGACCGGCGCTAATCTTCTCAAGTCCGAGGGATTTATCAATTACGCTCGTTCCATAGATAAGGTGAAGGTCGCCGTGATATTCAAAGAGGACGCGCTCGGCAAGATAAGCGTGAGTTTCAGGTCGAAAGGTATCGTAGATGTCAATAAAATAGCGTCGTTCTTCGGCGGCGGCGGACATGCCCGCGCCTCGGGCTGTGTGATAGAGGGAAGGCTCGCTGAAGTGGAATCCAAAGTACTGGCAAAAGTCGAAGAGGTCTTGCGTGGACGGAGTACTGATAGTAAATAAAGCGCAAGGCATGACGAGCCACGACGTTGTCGATCTTGTAAGGCGGCGTTTCCGGATCAAAAAGGCGGGACACGCCGGAACCCTCGATCCGATGGCTACCGGGGTTTTAGTCCTTCTCATAGGCGCCTATACCAAACTCTCCGGACAACTGATGTCGGAGGAGAAAGAGTATGAAGGCTCGCTCATCCTAGGCGCCTCATCGGAAACCGGCGACGCGTGGGGAAAGATAACGCCGTCGGGTGTGAGTGTCGATTTCAGCGATGATGAGATAAGGGCGGCATTCGATAATTTTCTCGGCGAGATTGAACAATTCCCACCCATGTATTCATCCGTAAAGATCAATGGCCGCAAACTTTATGAGCTCGCCAGAAAAGGCGTAAGTGTCCAGGCCCCCGCGCGCAAGATAACGATAAAAAATATCGAGGTAACCCGGATAGCGCTCCCCGAAGTATTTTTTAAACTCACATGTTCAAAGGGCACGTATGTCCGCCAGCTCTCGTCGGACATCGGTAGTCATCTCGGGTGCGGGGCGTATATGGCGAGCCTGAACAGGACCCGATCGGGAAAGTTTGTGATAGATGAGGCGATAAGGGTTGAAGAATTGCGAAAAATGAATGACGAAGAACTGGCGGGTATAATAAAGAAGGTTGCATGAAGATCGTTACCGGATTACGGGGGGCCAAGGCGCCGGTTAAGGGTTCCGTTATCACGATAGGCGTATTCGACGGGGTGCACCTGGGGCATAAAGCTATAATACGCCGGACGGTGGATTTTGCGCGGAAGGCCGGGCTGGCAAGCGTTGTCATAACATTCGATCCGCATCCGGCAAAGATCATGAAGACGCTTTCAGGAGTTCCGAGCCTTATATCCTTAAGGCACAGGGCGCGGCTTATCGAAGAGCTCGGCGCGGACATACTGCTCGTAGTGAAATTCACCAGGGCGTTCTCGAAGATGCCGGCGGAAAGATTTGTGAAGGATGTGTTGGTCGGCAAATTCCGTGTTAAGCGCCTGTGCGTAGGAGAAGATTTCTGTTTCGGCAAAGATGCCGCCGCAGGCATGGATATTTTGCGAAAGCTCTCCGCACAGTACAGTTTTAAATTGACGGTTATAAAACAGGTGCGCTCGTCTGGCCGCGTAATAAGCTCCAGCGCTATCAGAGAATTGATAGCAGTGGGCAAACTTGATCAGGCGAAGCGGCTTCTGGGCAGGCCCGTGTCGGTTCTCGGCACGGTAGTCAGGGGCTCCGGCATAGGGAGGGGGTTGGGATTTCCGACAGCGAACGTGAACCCGCACCATGAAGTTATTCCGTCCAGAGGTGTCTATGCCGTAAAGGTGTTTTTTGACGGAAAAGAGTTCGATAGTATCCTTAATATAGGCTTTCGGCCGACATTTTACAGTTCCAGAGATAAGGAACCGACCATAGAGGTGCATTTGTTCGGATTCAAGGGCAATTTATATAATAAAGATATTGAAGTATATTTTGTGAAGAAGTTACGCGACGAGGTCAGATTCCGCTCGGAATCTGAGCTGGCACGGCAGATCGCCAAAGACATGAAGACAGCCCGGCAGTTGCTTTTCCACCCCGGGGTGGAAAAAATACTTTACAAATCGGCGTGAATATGTTAATATCATCAAAAAGCGAGGTATAAGAAAATGGCATTAGTAAAAGAAAAGAAGAAAGAGTTGATCGAAAAATTTAAAGAGCACGAAAAAGACACCGGTTCGCCGAGCGTCCAGATCGCGTTACTCACAGAGCGGATCAATTCGCTCTCGGATCATTTCAAGGCCCACAAACGCGACCACCACTCAAGGCGGGGTTTACTCAGAATGGTAAGTACAAGGCGGAGCCTTCTGGCGTATCTGAAGAATAACGATGAAAAAGAGTACCACGAGATCATAAAGCGTCTCGACCTCCGTAAATAAAACCACCCACAAAGGAAAAAATGGCTAAAAAATTTGAGATCCAATTAGGCGAAAACACGTTAATCATCGAAACCGGCAGGATGGCGAAACAGGCAGATGGCGCCTGCACCATCCAGTTGGGCGGCACCATGGTCTTATCGACCGCGGTATGCTCGAAACATGCCAGGGAAGATATCGATTTCTTTCCTCTTACCTGCGAATATCAGGAGAGGACGTACGCCGCGGGCAAGATACCCGGCGGTTTTTTTAAGCGCGAAGGAAGGCCTTCTGAAAAGGAGATACTTACAGCGCGTCTTACCGACAGGCCGATCAGGCCGCTATTTCCTAAAGGTTTTATAAACGAAGTCCAGCTGGTTTCAGTGGTAATGTCCAGCGATTGCGAGAACGATTCGGATATACTCGCGATGATCGGGGCATCGACCGCGCTTACCATTTCCGATATACCGTTCAACGGCCCGATAGGCGCCGTGAGAGTCGGCAGAGTGGATGGAAAATTCATCCTTAATCCGACGTTCCAACAACTTACAACAAGCGACCTCGATCTCGTAGTGGCGGGGACGCGTTCGGCCGTAATAATGATCGAGTCCGGTTCGAGCGAACTGGGCGAAGACGTTATATTCGAGGCGATAAAATTCGGCCACAAAGAGATGCAACCGATTATCGAGCTACAGGAGCGGATGGCAAAAGAGTGCGGCCGTAAAAAGAGAAACGTCGAGCTGTATAATGTCAGTGAAGAACTTGTGGACAAAGTCCGTTCGTTCTCAGAATCGCGCCTCGAGGAAGTGAATAAACTCAGCACGAAAGAGCAGAGGGAAGAGGCGATGGACTCTCTTGCGGCGGATCTGATAGAGAAGTTGATTACCGAAGATTCCGGATATTCCGAGAAGGATGTCAAGAATGCCCTCAATGAGGTTGAGGAAGAGAACGTCCGTAAATTCATAATAGAGAAGAACAGGCGCGTCGATGGAAGGAAATTCGACGAGATTCGCCAGATAACCTGCGAGGTCGGGGTGTTGCCGAGGACGCACGGGTCGGGGCTGTTTACGCGCGGCCAGACGCAGAGTCTGGCGGTCGCGACGCTCGGAACCAGCGCCGATGAGCAGAGGATAGATGCCCTTGAAGGCGAGATGCAGAAGAGTTTCATGTTGCACTACAACTTTCCGCCGTTTTCCGTCGGAGAAGCCAGGCCGATGAGAGGCCCCGGCAGGCGAGAGATCGGCCACGGCGCGCTTGCAGAAAGGGCGCTCAAGGCGGTTATGCCGGATAAAGAGAAGTTTCCGTACACCGTCAGAGTCGTATCGGATATACTCGAGTCTAATGGTTCTTCCAGCATGGCTACGGTGTGCGCAAGTTCGCTGGCGCTCATGGATGCCGGAGTTCCTATATTGAAGCCGGTCAGCGGCATCGCGCTCGGACTTGTGACGAACGGCAAGAAGTTTATAATACTTACCGATATCGGCGGAGTGGAAGATCACTACGGCGATATGGACTTCAAAGTCGCGGGCACAAAAGACGGTATTACTGCCGTGCAGATGGACCTGAAGATCGAAGGTATAAGTGAAGAGATAATTCGCGAGGCGCTTGCCGTGGGCAATAGGTCGCGATTAATCATACTGGACAAGATGGCCCAGGTAATTTCGGGCCCAAAAGAATCTGTTTCGTCCTTCGCGCCGCAGATCGTTACGTTCAAGATAAACCAGTCGAAGATCGGCGAGGTTATCGGGCCGGGCGGCAAGAATATAAAGAAGATCATCCAGGATTACGGTGTTACCATCGATATATCCGATGATGGCACGGTGCAGGTAGCATCGCACGATCAGGTTGCGATCGAACAGGCCGTGAATATAATCAAAGGGATAACCGAAGAGCCGGAGATCGGCAGGATATATAAAGGTAAAGTAAAACGCATAATGGCGTTCGGCGCTTTCTGTGAGATAATGCCGGGCAAAGAAGGCCTGGTACACGTCTCCGAACTTGCCAATAAATTTGTGAAGAACGTCGAGGATGTGGTTAAGATCGGTGACGAGGTAATGGTTAAAGTTACCGAAATAGACGACCAGGGCAGGGTCAATCTTTCAAAGAGGCAGGCGGATCCGGACTGGACTCCTGAAATGGCAAAAAAGGCGGAAGAGGAAAAGCAGAACCGTCCGCCAAGGCGTAAAAGAGAGTAATCCGAACCGGATTTGACCTCCGAGGTGCGACCTCCGAGGTGCGACCTCCGAGGTCGGACACGGTAAAATTGAAATCAATCAAGATCGGCCTTAAAATAAAAGATGGTTGTGAAGACCTGCCGCTCCCTAAATATGCGACATCGGGGTCGAGCGGTATGGACTTATGTGCCGATGTGGATAATGAGATAACAATAGTGCCAGGCGAGATAAAACTTGTATCGTCTGGCATTTATTTAAGCATTCCGCAGGGCTACGAGGCCGAAATACGGCCCAGGAGCGGGCTGGCGCTGAAACACGGTATAAGCCTGGTAAACGCCCCGGGCACTATAGATTCGGATTACAGAGGGCTCCTCTCGCTTATAATGATCAATCACGGTAAGGAGCCATTCAGGATAAAACGCGGCGACAGAGTTGCCCAGATGGTCATAAAAGAAGTTATCAGGGCCGAATTGGACGTGAAGCCTTCGTTGGACGATACCGCAAGGTCGTCCGGTGGGTTCGGCCACACGGGGCGATAATGGATAAAACAAAGTGGAATGAAATTCAGGCGATAGTTCTTTTCGCCGTAGCCATCCTTATTTTTACAAGCCTTCTAACCTTCAGTTTTTCCGATTTATCTATATTCACTTCGAAACCAAATGTCCCGGTAAAAAACCTGGCCGGCCTCTTCGGTGTTTACATCGGCGCCGCGCTATTTTTTCTCATGGGTTTAAGTTCATATGTCATACCGCTTCTTATATTAAGCTGGGCGGTGGCGCGCATCTACGGTATTACGCCTCAAAAGATACACTTCAAGCTTTTCGGAACATTCTTCCTTATTCTCGCGTCAAGTTCCATATTTTCGATTATAGGCCGTGGAGATAATTCATTCAGGTTCTCGCTCGGCGGCATAGCCGGGCTCATCTTTTCCGACTTTCTCATAAAATATCTGGGCCGCGGCGGCGCGATACTTACCATAGCGGTCTTGTTTCTGCTTTCGGTTTTGCTGGCGACGGAATTTTTACTTTTGCCGTTCCTGGTAAGCATGTACAACCGGATAAAAGGCATTAAGGAAGAGCGCGAGGAGAAGATGAAGAAACCAGTCGTCGCGCTTGGCGGCAGGAAGCCTACTTTGAAACCGGCTGTGAATTTACCGGTTGTGAATAAAGTTGCCGAAAAAGCGGTCGCGAAGATCGACTCCCGCGGGCCGATAAAGATAGTATCGTCGGAAGAACCACGAAAAGAGGCGCCTGCTCTGCGAAAAGAGGCGCCGGTGCCTCAGGCCGTGAAGGCGCCGCAGGAAGTATTGCGGACGGATCAGACGGGTACGAGCGGATACAAGCTTCCAGGGCTTGATATACTGGATACGCCGCCGCCGTTGGAATCACGACGCATAAAAGACGACCTCGAAGGTAACGCCCGCATACTTGAAGAAACACTGATGGATTTCGATATAGAGGCGAAGGTCGTTGAAATAAACAAGGGGCCGGTCATAACCAGATACGAGCTCGAGCCGGCCGCCGGGGTAAAAATACACAGGATAACTTCGCTAAGTGATAATATAGCCCTCGCGATGAAGGCGCAGTCGGTGAGGATAGTCGCGCCCGTGCCGGGAAAAGGCACGATAGGCTTCGAAGTGCCGAACTCGTCGAGTTCGCTCGTCTATTTGCGGGATGTCCTCGATTCAAAAGAGTACAGGGATCCTAAATCCAGATTGAAGCTGGCGCTCGGTAAGGATATAACAGGCAAACCCGTTATAGCCGACCTGGCTACGATGCCGCACCTCTTGATAGCCGGCGCCACAGGCTCCGGTAAAACGGTATGCGTAAATACCATAATAACTACGATACTTTATAATGCGACGCCCGACGAAGTAAAATTCATAATGATAGATCCGAAACGGGTTGAGCTGGCGGTATTTAACGACCTGCCGCATCTTCTGTCGCCGGTAGTTACCGACGCCAAGAAGGTCGCCAGTACGCTCGACTGGGTTGTGGGCGAGATGGATTCGCGTTATGAGTTATTCGCGAAGTCGGGGGTCAGGAATATCGCGCTTTATAATGAAAAGTTTGCCAAGGATCCGAAGGGTGGGCTTCCTTATATAGTTATAATCATCGACGAGCTTGCCGATCTCATGATGGTTGCGCAGGCGGACGTGGAAGGCGCTATAACGCGTTTAGCCCAGCTCTCTCGAGCGGTCGGCATTCACATCATAATAGCGACACAGAGGCCGTCGGTCGACGTAATAACGGGTGTAATAAAAGCCAACTTTCCGGCGAGGATATCGTTCAAAGTCGCGTCGAAGGTAGATTCGCGTACCGTCATGGATATGAACGGAGCGGATAAGCTCCTCGGCCGAGGCGACATGTTATTCATAGAGCCGGGCGCGTCGAGGCCGGTCAGGGCGCAGTGCAGTCTCATAAGCGACAAAGAGATCGAGCGGATAACATCTTTCATAAAGGCTCAACGCGCTCCGGAATATGTGAGCGGGATACTGGATGTTCAGAAGAAGACATCTTTTAAGAAATTCGACAAAGATGAGGTTTATGACGAAGCGGTAAAACTCATACTCGAGTCGCGTCAGGCATCGGTATCCGTTCTTCAAAGGCGTTTAGGCTTAGGATATACCAGGGCCGCGCGGCTGATCGATATGATGGAAGACGAGGGGCTTGTAGGTCCTTATCAGGGTTCGAAGCCGCGGGATATACTCGTAAACGTAGAGGAGTATAAAACAAAAAATGGGTAACGCTCAGGCACCCGAAAAGAAAGTTTCCGCAGTCGATATCGGTGAGAGACTGCGTCAGGCCAGGGAGAAGAGGGCACTTACCGTCGAGCAGGCTCAAAAGCAGACGCACATACATTCAACCGTGTTGTCGGCGCTCGAGGATGGCCGTTGCGATGAGATACTTACCCCCAACTATGTTAAAAGTTTTCTCAAGGAATACGCGAGCTTCTTAGGTTTCGACCATCAGGCGATAGTGGATGAATATCTCACCATTCATCCGGAGCTTAAAGTTAAAAATATAAATATTGGGCAATCCGGCGTTGATAGAAAGTCGTCGGTCGGTTTGGCCGGGGCGATCAGGACGGCCAGGGCTATCACAGTATTTCTTTTAATAGCCTTCGCGGCTGTATTCGCGGTTTCCAAAATAATATCGTTGTCCAGGAATCTAAAATCCGCCAAAAAAACACAATCGGCCAAAGCCGTAAAAACCACCGTCCGGCCGGACTCTTCCGCAAAAAAAACGGCCGTGGTTAAAAAAAGCGCGCCGGCAAAAAACAATCCGTTTACCATGACGCTGAAGGTGAAGAATCCCGTAATGATACAGCTTAAAAAAGACGGCGTTACTATATTCAAGAGAGTTTTGCCGAAGGGGGCAGAAGAGACATTCACACCCAATAGCTCCGTAAATATATTCGTCGCGCGCGCGGAATCGATAGAGATCTCCGTAAACGGACAGCCGCTCGGGTCTCCCGGCCGCGGCGTTATCAGGAACCTCGAAGTCACGAGTAACGGCTTCAGGGTGAGGTAGTTTTATTCTTCGAGCGAGGCCAAAAATATTCTTCTCGACAAGCTCGAAGAATGATTTTGTACGAGTCGAGAAGATACTCCCGTACCTATGCCAAACGTCAGCATAATCTCTCTCGGTTGTCCGCGCAATCAATTGGATTCGGAAGTAATAGCCGGCTTATTGAAGAAGTCGGGATTTACGATAGTCGGCGAATCCGATCACGCGGATGTGTGTGTTATAAATACCTGCGCTTTTATCAGGGCGGCGAGAGAAGAGTCCGTGGAAAAGATCCTGGCGGCGGCCCGGCTGAAAAAGTCCGGCAAGATCGGCCGCCTGGTTATCTGCGGATGTCTTCCGCAACTATATAAGGAAGACATCTCCGCGGAGCTTAAGGAAGCGGATCTGGTAATAGGGACTAGTGATTTCCCGAAACTGCCCGGATTATTGCGCAATAGGGCTGAACGTTCCACCCGCTCCGTAATATCGCGCAACCCCGACTACCTATATGACGAAACCTCGCCCAGGATCAGATCTACGCCGCCCCATTACGCTTATCTGAAGATATCCGAAGGATGCTCCAACTACTGCAGTTACTGCATAATATCGCGCCTGCGCGGAGCTTTCAGGAGCCGTCCGGTAAGTTCTGTCGTCGAGGAAGTCAGAAAGCTGTCGAAGTCTGGAAAATTGCGCGAGATAGACATTATAGGCCAGGACACCACGCTCTTCGGGATCGATAGGTACGGAAAGATGATGCTGGGTGACCTTCTGCGGCGCGTGTGCGCTCTCAAGAACGATGTGGAGTGGGTGCGCGTCCTTTACACGCATCCGGCGCATTATACCGACGACTTTATTTCCGCGGTGCGCGGCGAAAAGAAGATATGTAAATACCTCGATCTGCCGATACAGCACATATCCGACAAAATACTTAAGGCGATGAATCGCCGTGTAACTAAGAAAGAGCTCATAATCCTTATCGAAAAACTGCGTAAGCGCATACCGGGGCTTGTCCTGCGGACTTCGGTAATCGTAGGTTTCCCGGGCGAGACGGATAAAGATTTCGATGAGCTCCTCGGGTTTTTGCGCGATATTAAATTTGATAGGCTCGGCGCTTTTACCTATTCAAAAGAAGACCTGACGCGCTCGGCGCGACTTCCCAATCATTTACCTGAAAAAATAAAAAAAGAGCGGTATAATATTGTAATGGAACTGCAACAGGGCATATCGCGCGAAATCAATAAGAAATATCTTGGTAAGACGGTAGAAGTGCTTATAGACGAAAAGCTTACGGGCGAGAAGGAAAAATTTCTCGGCCGCACTTCCGGCGACGCGCCGGAAATAGACGGCGTCGTACATGTATCGGGGAAGGGTATGAAGGCCGGGGAGATGTATAAGGTAAAGATTACGGATACGCTGGAATACGACCTGATAGGTATGGCATGAACCTTCCAAACAAGCTTACTATATTGCGGATAGCGCTGACTTTTGTCTTTATGGCGTTTTTGTACACGCACGGCGTCGCGGCAAAAGTATTGGCGCTTTTTACATTTACGCTCGCCGCCGTTACCGATGCCCTCGATGGATACATCGCCAAAAAACGGAATGAGATAACCGACTTCGGCAGGCTCATGGATCCTATTGCCGACAAGATACTCGTCCTGGCGGCCCTTTTGGCGTTTGTGGAGAAGGGGGTCGTCCCGGCGTGGATGGCCGTCATAATCATATTTCGGGAAGTTACCGTGACGGGCCTGCGTCTTTTAGCGCTTACTAAAAATAAAGTCCTTCAGGCGGATGGCGGCGGTAAACATAAGACCGTATGGCAGATATCCGCCATAATTATAGTGCTGATATTCCTTATATTAAAAGAAGGCGGCGCGAGGATATTTCCGTTTTGGAACGCAGGGGTAGAGGCCACTTACAGGAACGGCATATTCGCAATAATGCTGGTTGCGGTCGTCCTGACTCTTTTGAGCGGAGTGTCGTATTTTATAAAGAATAAGGAGGTGTATTCCAATGAAAAAACGGATTAAGCTTATAACGAGTTTCTTTTATCTGGGCCACTCTCCATTTATGCCGGGAACCATGGGCTCGCTCGGCGGACTGGTCGTATATTTCCTCGTACGCAATAACGATATACTCTACGGATTTACAATATTATTCCTGTTCGTCCTCGGAATGCTATTTTCAGGCGAGGCTGAGAAAGTTTATAAACACAAAGACGCCAAGATGATCGTGATAGACGAGGCGTGCGGGATGCTTTTGGCGCTATTCTTCGTCCCTGTAAGTATATTTTCCGCGGTACTTGGCTTCTTTATATTCCGCGTACTCGACATATTGAAGCCGCCGCCGGCCCGGCGCATGGAGAAATTGACGGGCTCTCTCGGCGTAATGTTCGACGATGTCATCGCCGCCATTTATACCAACCTTATATTGCAAATAATATTTCGCGTTTTTATACTTGCAAATTGAGCAATTCTCATGTATAATATTTGATATACATGAGGAGGTGTTTAAGACCATATGAAAAAACTAAAACGTTGTGATGGATTTCTTGGTTGCAGGACGAGCAAGGTCATCGAGGAGAGGATAAAGGCTTTGTGTACCGAGAACAACCGGGAAGTGAGCGAAGTTATCAATTACATGTGCCGGATTTTTATCGAAGACCTCGACGGCATACGAACGAAGTTTTTCAAAAAGAGCGAATAGGTTAAAGTATAAAAAAGATAGAAAAGTCCTGTTGACTGATCCTAGAAAATGTGGTATTATTTCTCATATTTTCTAGGATCCCTTTTTTGTTAACTCGGGGGAGTCGAGGGTCTTAAGAAAAAATTTACAAGACCAGATCGCATAGATAGATGCTTGGCAGTCTGGTTTCATTTTTGCTATGTTAAAAGAATAAAAAAGAGAAATGATGAATTCGGAAAACGTCTTACCAAAATTACGGTGTCGCAGGTTTCCTCTCACTGTCAGGATCATAGCGTCGCTCCTGGTTATTACTTTCCTTGTTCAGGATATTGTCTGGGCGCATCCCGATATATGTCGCAATCCATCCGCAAGCAAAGATACTCTCGCGCCCGATACATTCTTTCGTCAAGACGGATCGCGTGAGAAGGCCGCTACGCTTTCTCTCGAGCTGTTGATAGAAAATCACCCATCCTTAAAATCCAATATATCATTGCCTGCGATAGAGCGTCTTCTCAAGGTAGAGCTGAAAGATTGGCTTGATATCAACGGAATAAGATGTGAGTACGAGAAGAAGGACGACAAAATCGTGTCTGTGTCGGCGCATATTCCCGCCGGCTATGTTCTTCGTTACTATGATCTCAAGGAGGACGCTTCGGATGTCGATGATCGATATGAAGAGGTGCCGGCCGGGATATCATCGTTAAATAACATCGCTAAGCAAGTCTTTAAGGTAAAAGGCTTGCATTTGCCGGGCGTTATATCAATGCCCGAACCCGATAAAGTCGATCCGCTTAAAAGGAATGCCGTTACGGCTGTGAATAATGCGATGACGGTTTTGCATCGCGAGGAGCGCGGAGGCGCGAAGACGCTCGCGTCGTTATCTACTCTCGGTTCTATCGCCGCGGTTTCACTGGGTTACTGGGCCACTGGCGGGGTTATTTTGTTGGTCGGCATGGCGCTTTCCATCGCGGAGGATAATAGAGAGATAATAACCAAGGCATGGGAAAATATTGAATATTTGAATAGCATCGAGAAGAAACTGCGTGCCGGTGAGCCGGTCGGATGGTTTGGATTTAAACGGGCCACCAGGGCGGCAAATTTTTTGGCACACCATGCCAAGGAGATAGCCTCCGCGCCAATTACTATATCAAATGACCCGGAACCCAGAATTCTTTCCTCTCATTTCGCATCGATGACTGCTCTTGATAAATTGACGGATGTATTACTGAGTATGAGTTTGAGTTCCGACTGCTTGCGTAAATTTGCCGATGCATCGGCTATCGCGTTATCCGCTATTACGCTTAGCGGTGACCGGAGCATAGATTTTAAAGTGCCGTCATCTAAGTTTGAGAAAATATTGACAGATACGCGGCTTAGTATTCCAGCCCGCAATGCGGCCTCTGACGCTGTGAGCGCCTCTTTTAATCGAATATTGCGTCGTGAAAGAGAACGGCCCGGCGAAGATACGCCTGCTATTATGAAAAGCGTCGCGGAACGTTATCGTAGCATGCTTTACGCGGCAAGGCGAAGTATGGAAGAGAGGGGCGCTAAGCCGACGCAGCTTAAACCCCTTAGCCGTATCCTGCAATTCATAAAATCCCGCGGCTTTTTAACATTGGTTCTTTTTGTAGCCGCATCCTCCGCGGTACTTATCTTCCTCCTGCATAACAATTCCGGTTTTGTTGCTATGGGCCCGGTATTTCCAACCGCTTCTATCATAGCCGGCAAGCTTGCGTTATTGCAAAAAGCCGCGCCGCTTAATCTTCTGAACGCTATGGAGCAGGCCTTAAAAAATGCGCCTGGTCATGCGATGCCGCGGCAGGAATTGCGGGATAGGTTTATATCAAAAGGGGTTAATGCGGATTATGTCGAGGCAATGATAAATGGTTTTATTAAATCCGGTTATACAGCTGATGAGGGTGGAGTGTTAAGGATTATCAGCGGCCGCCGCCCCACATTTGAACCGCTTGTGGAACTTATTCGCATATATGGCGAGAGAAAACTGAAACTTGAGGCAGAGCTTAAAGATAGGTTCGGCGCGGTTCTATGGAATCTGGATAAGCATGATATATCGTCGGAAAACGTAAGAAAATTATTTTACGGCCCGGATATGCAACCCAACAAAGCGACGAATGAAATATTCGACACTATACGAAAATTGAAAGAGGCATCAAGAGCTATCGCATTGGCAAAAGGGGAAAGCGGTAGATATGTCGGGTATAAAATATCGGATTCTCCAACCAGTTGCATGTGTGGGGACATAGCAATAAGTTTTGTGAACGCGGCTCTTGATGCGGGATTAAAATGCGGGTTGGCATACGAAAATCAGTATGGAGTGATAATATCGTCTCATATTGAGTGCTGGCTTGTGGGTAATACGGCAAACGTAAAGGTAGATTTCGCGCTGGGCCAATTCGACCCCATATATGAAGGCAGGGTTTTGGTGGAAGATATGTCAGCGGATAGTCCGTCCATATATAATGCCAGGATCGAGAAGATCGTTAATACCCCGTCGCTTATGGAAAGAATGATTCAGCGGCAAAAAGTGCTGGAGGAGGAATTTAAAGAACAGCATAAAGCTATGAGAATCGCAATGGGATTAGATGATCTTGCCGGCAGTGATCCGTCCGAAGATCCGCGCCGTCGTTTGCCTGGACGGGACATTTATAGGAATATACAAGGTAGCGCGAATACATTTCCATCGCTTCTTTTAATGGGTACCATAAGTGCCGCCGCCCTATCGGACGTTTATGGCCATCCGGGATTCGCAGTAGGATTTTTAGCGGCAGCTACTCTCGTGACACTATCTGAGGGACTTTTTAGCAGGCTTGGCAAGAGCATAATGTCCGCGAAGATGGATTCAGCGCATTTAATACTGACTATTGCGTGGATCGCGGTGGGGGGACTGGCGTTCGGCTCCGCGGGAAATTCTGTGTTTGCCTGGGCCGTATTTTTAGGATTACCCGCACCCTGGATACTGGACGCTGTTTTCCGTTCATTGCTTAGAAAGCGGCAGGCCGCAGACCGCGAATTATTGAATAGGTTTAAATCGCATAACGCAGAAGAGACTTATCGCACAGAGCAAAGATTTAGAGAAAGTCAGATCGGTAAACGCAGTCATGCCTATCTAAGTACGTTGAAATTATCAGACGATAGAAAGACCGGCTCTATCATCGCAATGGAGCCAAATGGTTCCAGGGTATCCGTCGACCTTTTGAATACAGGTATTAATCCTTTAGAAAGAGTGAAGATCGCAATAAATAAGATGCAGATTAGGGCAAGCCATAGAGATATTCTCCTGTCAATTCTCAGCCACTTCCAAAACTCACCGCCGGACTTTTATGTTTATAACGAACTTTTCGGCGATCTATTTGGTTTTTCCTCAGCAACTAATAATATCATAGCGCTTTACAGAGATCTCTTGAATGAACCGATAGCTGTATTTCACGAAATTGCCCACTTAATGATGCTGGAGAACATGACAACCGCGAAGGAAAAACTTTTAACAATTTCACTCGTCAATTCTAATAATACCGGAAATAAATTCAAAAATATTAAAATAAGATGGTTCAGCGCGGCTGATAAAGCGTATGTAGAGATTGCCGACTTGCCTCTTTCGATGGCCACTATGGATTTCATAAACAAAGAAAAGAAAGACTGGCCGAAAGGCTGGGCCAGAAACCACCACTATCTTTTGAGGATAATGCAATACGAGCTCTTCGGCATATATGACAACGTCCTTACCTCTAAATTACATTTGGCCGAACTATCGGCGCAGAATAAGGAGATAGATGCAAAGATGTCGCAGGAACCGGATGCGTCCGGTATGGATGCCATTAATCGTGTGAATATGTACATAGCGTATTATAATAAAAACATAGCGATCATCTCCGATATGGCATCGGAAGTAAAATTGGTTACGACCGATGGGAAAGAAAAATGTAACGATACGGTCTGTGGATGGTTTAAGCATCTCAACTCAGATGCCACCTGCCTGATAAATCTATCTCTTCAAGGTTCGATCGTTACAGGCAATCCGGAATTATTACATAATGCTGTCGAGGCGCTTTCGGGTGTCAAAATCATGCATAACGATGTTATAAAATGCACGCCGTTATTAAACCGTTATGAAGTGCTGAAGAATACCAGATACAAAGGGACGGATAGAGACCCCATACCTACTAATTGCTTGATCTATTATTATTTTAAGCAGGCTTTCATTGATAATAAAGACGCGGCGCAAAATCTTGCTGTATATTGGGCTTGCGTCCGGAATATGGATCTTGCGCTGAGTAAGATAGAGAATGCCATAAACGAAGCGGCGCAGGGGAGCTCTTCGTGGAGTAAGCCGGTTGACCGGAATAAAAAAGTCGGCGGGATCCTTGCCAGGCTATCTGAAATGGCTTCAGGAACTCCCAGAATAGCAAATGCCACCGACACAAGGGCATCCGATTTATTTACAAATGAAGCCGCTATTTTGACTGCCGCGGATAGATCGGAATTAGCGCATGAATTGATAAAGATTATGAGCGCTCAGGGCTCCGGATTATTACATCGTCAACTATGCATTAATTTGCTACGCTTGATTTTTGGCAAGAGCGATCTTAACGAAGAACCTTTGCGGATTACCGCTGATGATTTTGCGGTACTTTGGCATATCGTTCGTATTATTCCTACCGAAGAGCAGGGGAGAATCCTCGAATCGATAGCTATGGCGTTATCAAACGAATCGTTGATCATTACCGGTGATGCCGGTAAGCGTAAATCAATGCAGATGACTAAAAAGCTTTTTGGGGGACTATTGGATAAGCTTCTTAAGGAAGAAACGCTTACCATCAGCGCACAAAAGACGATTATTCTATGGAGCGGTTTTATTTCCAACGCTTGCCCGGAGCTTATAGATTTTGCGATGGATTTTATAAATGATAAAGCGCCCGAACGACGGCTTGCGAATAATGTGCTCAAGCTTTTAATGCACAGGCCGGATTCTAACAAAGTGCTTAAAAATAAATTACTGGAGATGGTAACGTCGTCGGCAAGTTTTAAGAATATCCCGGCCAATGTAAACACATCGGAAGAGGCGTGGAACGCTCTATTCGGCAATCAGGAGAACGCGAGAGAATTTTTTAGGTATACTTCTTTACTTCGAAAACTATATCCAGCTTCTGCTGGCGTGAATGACGATAGGCCGCCGTTAAAATACGCGCTCGAAGAAGGTCTATATTTCAAAATAGGTGAAAATCTTTTTGTAACACCCGTTACCGAATCTTTCCGGCGGCATCTTATATTCAGCAGGAACGCTGATGGGCGTATAAAATTCGCATTCGAAGTTATTATGCCAGGCGAGGCGGTAAAAAGAAGAGGCGTCGGCGTGGAAGATAGGCGCAGAATAGCAGAAGAACTCAACGCCTCTTATAAAGATTATTGCGTGAAGCCAATAGGTACAAAGCAGTTTTCTGATGGGAAATATGAAGTGTATGCCGAATCGGTCGATTTCGGCGGCGATACGCCTTTTAATATTATAGGATTCGATTATGCTGAAGATGGGAAGAGGCTTGATTATGTAGAGTCGGAAGAACTTGATAGAATAGCCGCCAAAATAAGCGTGAAACGCGAAGATCTCGATATGGCGATCGCCAGGCGTGTCGGCACCCTTACCGCCGCTACCCATGAGATGGGGTATATAGGGCATAATAGCGGCCAGGCCGCAAGCTCCGGCGCAAGGCTAACGTATTGGGACCATCATATAGGGAATTTCCGTCTAATCGTCCGGGATAGCGGCGAGGGCCTTGATAGGATAGTAATAAAATTTGTCGGTGATTTTGAGGCATTCGAAAAAGCCGCCGCTTTTAATTCTCCCGCAAAAGAAGAGGCCCTTGACAGAAAGCACATTATAGACATGACGAGTGCGCGCGGAGGGCTTTCCGGGCGCTTAAAAACGCTTTCACAGGAACATCTGCTTGCCATATTTGAGGAGGAGCGAGAGCTTATCCGGAAGAAGTCGGTTACAGCGGCCCCCGCTCAACCTGCGACAGGAGCCGAAACAGCTTCACAGAAAACGCGTGTTGTAAATGCGGACGAAGCGCTCGACGTTGTCAGGGGGATGCTGGACGGGAAAAGGTCGTCGATACGAGCCGGAGGCGACAATCGCCCGATACTTGTTATTGTCGATGGCGATGCCGGGGTAGGAAAGAGCGCGTTTACCGAATATCTCAAAAATAATATAGGATTTAAGGCCGGCGCTATCCATTTAGACCGGTATCAAAATCCGATCCAATTTGGGCACACCAAAAATTGGAGCGAAGTCCATCGGGATATACGCCTTGCCGCTATAGAGGGACAGAAGTGCATTTTTATAGACGGGCTCCGCGGGCTTGATATGGAGTATTACGGAGGGACCTTTAAATTCGATTTAAGGATTAAAGTTACAGCCGATGAAGAGACTCGCCGGGAAAATATCACGCACCGGCGATCATGGCAGTATATGGACGAAGATGTTATTACCAGGGTATTGGCATGTAAGGCGGAATATCCTGCGCTGAAGGGTGAGGATGAGCGCCGCACGGAGCCTCGATACGATATAATCGTCGAGAATAGCAGGGCGCACAGACTGCCTTTTACGGAAGCGGATAACGGTGAGCGGCGATATTATGAGAGGCTTAACGCGGACGGACAGCGTAATATACAGCGTGTAAATAAGCATGATGATCCTGCGATAGCCGAGATATTGGCGGCTTTCTTAGCGGGTGGATCGCGAAAAGATGCTACAGATGCCCTTGCGAAGCGCTTACTGGATAATTATCCCGACGAGGGGGATGATTACGCCGCCGCTGAAAAATCTGCCGGTAAGCTAATTGCTTTACTGTCACGGCAAATAGAAACAGGCGTGTATGGCAAAACAAGCGGCGTGGAAAATGCGCCGATAACAAGAGAGGTTGTTTTAAACGGGGAGAGATTGGCCCTTGCGCAGATGAAGCAAAAAGTTTCAGAGATGATCAAGGGGTTTTTCCGTTTCAATGCGCGTTTAGAAGACGGGGTCTTGTGCTTTGGCTGTACGGAAAATTCAGCGCAGCTGCACAATAGCATTAAATACCCGCCGACCGCTATGGGCACTTTTGCCGGGTTCGTGACTTCCGAAGGCTCGATTTTTATATTGCCCGAATTTGTAAGATGGATAGCGCCTCAAGGAGAAGATGAAACGAGGCGATATCATGATCTTTGTATAAAGTTGGCGCGTGTGCTTATAGAGTGCGGTTTTCCGGGATCGCTTCCCTTGAATTGGCAGGCAAAGGAATCGCTGGAGGAAGAGTTATTGTTTGACGGTTCAAAACTGCAAACGCTGGGCGACCTGGCGGGCGCGCCGCTGATAAGATTCGACAGCATGCCTGTCCATGCGCCGAATGTCGATCAAACGACAGTAAGCCAGGGTAAACCGGAAAAAATAGAGCGCAAGACTAAAATTGGAATAATCGACGGGCTTCACGTGACTCCTTCATTAATAATCAGTGATTTAGCCGGGCGCATCGAAGACGAATTTCATATAAATATAACGTTAAGAAAATCGGGCAGTGATTACACTACCTCAGCGAATATACCTATGGGAGTAACCTCTTTATGCGCGCTATGTGGTGATGAGGTTGTTTTTTCCGCGCGGGGGCCATATTCTTCGGAAAAATTAAACAAGGTCCTGGATGTCTTTCAGAAAATCGTAGAAGTAAAAAATTGGTCTTCCGAGTTTATAGCTAAAAATCAGAAGCATAAAGAAGTTGTAAGGGAATATTTAAATGAAGTCAGGAAAAGCGTTGGGTTCGGTGTTATGGAAGATATTCGCGCTGAACAGCGGATGAAACAAACAGCCGATTCCGGCGGGCTTAAGATGCGGTCGGATAACGGCGAAACAAAATTAGAGCCTCACGAGAATCTCGTCCGGCATTTTAAGGAGAAGGAGTTCAGGCGGGAAGATGTGCTCGATGTATTGGGAAGATTGAGCCGGAAGATAGACGCAGTTTGTCAAAGTGGCACGAACCTCGCGGGATTGGAGCCTGGAGATGCCGCAGTGGACGCAAGAGTTAGTGAGTTGGCGAAGTATGTCGAGCATTTTTACCAGGCTATGGACGTGGTGGGAAGTGGTAACGAAGAAGTTGTTGCCGCCGTGCGCGATGCTTTCGCCCAGCAGAATTTTTCACTCATCCTATCGATGTTTAAGATGCCCCAACATCGCACTTCCGCAAAACAACTTTTACGCAACGCGATAGAGCAGTGGCGCGCGAACGTGGAGTTTTTACGCGCCTATGCTTCCGTCGGCGCTGTGGCGGATGCGGTGGCGATTACGCCGTGGCGCGGGACGAACGAGCTTCCGGGGGCGGACAGACTGCTGTCCGATCTGGAAGCGAGCATTCCGGGCTATCGTCCCGGGGAGGATAATCCAGGACTTGGCCTCGGCGGCGCCCGCGGATTCGCGAATCGGGTGGAGGTGGCCGGTTCGCCGGTTGAAGAGTTTTTAGCGGTAGTATTAGGGCATATAACGCATGCGGATTATCTGACCGAACTTATCAATACATGCAAAACCGAGCCACGGCTCGCAGAGAGTGGGGTTGAGGTTTATGACAGGCTTAAGAGTATTATGGATAAATATAAAGACACCATTTCAGAATTGGCCCGCAAAGGAAATCTTACGGTCGGTGAAGTTAATGCTTTGGCTGAAGCGATAGAAGAATTGATGAGAGAGATAGATGAATTACTTGTGAGCTATGAAAGAAATGCACAGAAGCGTGAGACATATGAAAGAATGATGAAATTTATTGTTAATGAGATGCGGGGCAAATTACAGGGTCTGGCTATTGGGGCCGATGTGGGGATAATAAAAAGAATGCAAGATCAGGGGTGGATTACCACATTACTTACGGATATAAGAGAATCCATAGCTGACTTGGAGATCGTTATGCAGTGCTATAAATACGCTCTTTCGCAACAGCCGTACACCATGCTACATAGCAACCGGGAGGTTGTGATAACGAATCCCGCGGGGATTCATTTATGCCCATCCACCATTATCGGAAATCTTATATGGCAGATACAGCAAAGATTTAAGATGCCGATATCATTGAGTAATAAAAGTACAGGCAAAACACTCAAGGCAGACATTAGCGATTTACAAGATCTTATACTATCGATAGTAGGCTTGGGTATCAGAGAAAATGAGGCCGTAGAAATAAATATAGCGTATAGAGGTACAGAGAATAACGCATTAGCGGAAGCTCTTTTAGATGTGATCGCGCGATCATTGCGGGATAGCGCTGTGTTGGAAGGCGAAGACTCCGGCGGTGGCAGATTTATCGACGAGATCGAGGAATTAAAAAGGCATCCGCCCGCGATGCGCGATATAGAGCGCGCACCGGTTACTATGGAAGATATTTGTCATACTTTATTAAATTGGTTGGATGATAAAGATAGGCAAAGGATCGAGAAGATAGAATATGACGTTTTTGAAGATTCCAGAGTATCCCCTGAGGTAGATGTTAACAGATTGGAGGACGCGTTAATGGAAGTCATCCATAACGCTTTGGACCATTCCGACCCATCGCAAAAAATAACCGTCCGGCTAACTCCCTGCGACTCTCCGGAGTTTGTTAATTTTAATATTACAAATTATGGGAGCATCCCATGGGACTTATTAAGGGCAGAGGCCGTCCGATTGGCTGAAAATGGAGAATTATTTGCCCGAAAGAATGACAGTTCAAAAATAATTACCGGTACCGAATTACGCAGAATGCCGGAAAATGCAGGCGCGGATTATCTTCCGATGGCAACAGGAGAGGTTCGCGATATTCCTGACGAAGCATTGTTGTTTATAGAAGGCCTAAGCACTAGTAAGGTTCATGGTAAGCGCAGTGGGGCGGGTGTCGGACTGCGCAACGCCATGGTATATGCGAAAGCTGTTAATGCAGGATTCGGGGTCAGGGAGGATAAAGCCCATTCACAAGTTACCTTTATAATTAGTAACGTAAAGATATTGCGTCAGCCGTCTGCTATGGATGCGGGCCAGGGCGCAGTCTTGGGTGGCAGGGTTGGTATCGAGTCGATCGGCGTGCCGGGTGCGATTGCGAAGCAGGCAATCAAGCGGGGCGAGGGTTTACAGGGGACAGGTGCGACACCGGTTATGACGGGCCCATTGCCGGAAATGGATGTCCCGGCAAATGTGGCTAAGTGGTCGGTGCGGCAGATACTCGTCGCTATTCACGCGGTCAATATGGAAGCGGGTTGTGTTGCGGCGCCTCTGCCGCAGGACGCCTCTGTAGTTCTTTCGCGGAATCTATTTGGCGACGATTTTGAAACATCCCCGCTCATGGGTCTTTTTAAGAGTAGCGCCAATATCGAGATTGCCGCCGATAGCAAAACGTTAAAAGTCCGCGCCACAAACGAAAGCGAAAAGAATGGTCGCGACAGACGTATAGTCGTTATGACGGAAGATGAATTTAAGACGATCTGGCCCGATGAGGATGGGCGCCGCCAGATACGCTCAAGCGTACTGCTTCTTAAAAACCGATTAACTGATAAGAATTATCTCTATGTCGAAGGTGTGGTTAGGCTGGCGTTTGCGATGATGAAACAGGATCAAATGGCTGTAGCGGCTTATTACCAGCTCATGTCAGGGAAAAAACTGGACATAGTAACGCAGAACCTGTTTGGCGATAATGCGGTAGCGTTTGCGGTCAAAGCGGTGCTGGAATTCAGGCCGGCCGATGTAAAAGACGAGAGGGAGTTTACCGATTACAAGATTATGGTCGAGAACGCGTTGATACGAGCGTAAGGGTACCATTTCCAACCTCGGAGGTTATCCCGTGGTTAACACACGGCCAACCTCCGAGGTTATCCCGCAGAACGTATAATGCTCAGAGAACGACGAAAAACGAGCGACAAGCGACGCACGACAACGCACGGCGAACTACGAAAAACGACGCATGCGAAAAACGAACGACAAAAAACGCACGACGAACTACGCGATTGATGCCCGGGTAACCGGGGTTTAGGGCGCCTTTCCCCCGAGTTAGGCGGCCCTCATCCCGCCCCGGGCATTTTTTCCACCCCGGGGTGCAGTTTCCACCCCGGGGTGGAAATTCGATTCGTGGAGTTTCGTGTAGACGGGCCCGTGGGGCGTGAGTTTACTCTGGAATAGTATTATCGATGATGTTTTTTGGTAATCGGTCGTTTCTAATTTACAACATGCCATTTTTTCTTTCAGCGCTCCCTTATTTTTCCCGGAACGAACCCTGCCTATAGTCAAGTGCGCCGCGAATGCCCGCGGCTCTTTCGCGAAGCCTATCTTCGACAGTTTTTCGTCGATCCTTACAGCAAGCTCCGCGGATTCTTTTGCGCCTTTGTCCAGGCCAATCCAGATCACGCGGGGATTATCGATGCCGGGGAACGCGCCGACATCTTTCAGAGATAGCTCAAATGGGCGTGAACTATTTGCGACATCATCCAAAACGGCTTTAATCTGCTCCAACTTTTCTTCGGTTATCTCGCCCAGGAATTTTAAAGTGAGATGAATGTTGACCGGTTCGACCCACTTAACATCCGCGGCAGTATATTTGAGATGGGACTGGACTTGGGCGAGGATGTCTTTAATCGTGTCCGATAGTTCCATAGCTATAAATACGCGCATTGTGTTAAACCTATATAACCGTGTGTAACCTACGCGGTAACCGCGTAGGTTACCGCGTAGGTTGATTTAGGTTAATTTTTAGATATTTTTTCGTAACAGATCCAACGCCGCCTGCGACGCCCGGAAATTTATCTCCTCCCGCGAGCCTTTGAAACGCAGTTGCCTGACGATTTTTATGCTATTTGCCGCGAGCGCGATGTAGACGAGACCGACCGGCTTTGCCCGTGTCCCGCCGCCGGGCCCGGCAATTCCAGTTATGCCCACGCCTATGTCCGCGCGGCAGAGGCGCCGCACGTTCTGCGCCATTTCGAGCGCGACCTGTCGTGAGACGGCGCCGTACCGGCCGAGCGATCCGGCTGATACGCCGAGGATGTTTTCTTTGATAGCGTTGGAATAAGCGGTGATGCCCGCCATAAAGTAACGCGAGCTTCCCGATACATTCGTGAGCCGGTTGGCGAGTAGTCCGCCGGTGCAGGATTCGGCGACGGCGATCG
>JAQVUX010000010.1 GCA_028699255.1 Candidatus Omnitrophota bacterium
TACCCTTGAGGCATTTTTGATATTTTTTGAGTCATTGGGCGAAAGGCAAATTTTGCCGCGCCCCAAAATTTGCCTTTCGCCCTCGAGTCTTGTGTGAGGCGCGCACTCGGCGACCCGCCGTCTGCGAGATCATTTTAGGTTGTAGCAGGCGGGTGCGGACGAGCCTGTAGAGAGATTGCTTCTCCCGCCCTCGGTCATGCACGGGCGGGATCGCAATGACGGAGGAGTAGGGCGAGGACGCGAGAGTCCCGCCTGGAGTGAGCTTAGGGGCGGGACGATGCCGAGCATTGCGTTAAAGACTAATTTTTTACTTCAGGGGAACCCCTGAAGTATGTTCGAACAAAGCGGTGGACACACCGCCATGTTTGATAGGGGGCGCTTAATAGATAATGTCGGAAGGTACCTTCCGACATTATCTATTAAGCGCCCCCTATCAAACATGGCGGAGGAGGTAGGATTCGAACCCACGGTGGGCTTGCGCCCACAACAGCTTTCAAGGCTGTCGCGATCAACCACTCTGCCACTCCTCCACTAACCCTTCAACCCGACGATTAGGCGATTTTAATAGATTTGCGAAGCAAATCTATTAAAATCAGCCACTCTGCCACTCCTCCGCTTGCTATAATCTCACTCAGGCAAGCGTCCCGCCCCCGGTTTAAGTCCGGGCGGGACAACCTTATAGCCTACATTCTATATTATATATACTTGTATGCAAACGGAACGCTTTTCCCGCCTTCGGCGGGACAAACAATTCCGCTTGCGTAACATTATAACACGCCTATCGCGAATTTTGCATTACCCAGTAATCCGCGCCGTTTTTAAACTTCAACAGATAAAGGCATCTGTTCACATTTGGCTTCGCGTCAAGTATGCGCATATAAAAATCATCATAAAACTCCGGGCATTCCAGATAATACCCATGCCTGAAGCTCGAACTATTGATAGGCGTTACATCTATCACCGTAAACTTATCCGGATCCAGCGATTTCAGGTAAAGCACTCCCCTTACTTCTTCCAACTGTTCAGGGTCTTTCACCCTCATCTTCATGCGGCCAAGCCTGTCGTCCTGGTTTATCACCCCGCTCATAAGCAAGGCCCCGTCGTCGGAGGAAACGTATGCCGTCATTTTTTTCGAAAGAGCGTCGAATTCTTTTTTAAACTTGTCGTTAAATTGGTCCCGGCTGACATCCGGAGCCGCCAGCATTACATGGTCTATCTCGGCATCCTGGTCGGCAAAATCGGGTTGTTCATAAAGACGATCGAAGGCATCGCAGGTTACCTGGCAACCGAGGCTCGACGCCTCGATCCAGAGCTTCTCCGGCTTTACCTCGCGAACGACCTTCGCCAGCACACCGGCCAGATATGGCCCGGAGGCGGAAGCCAGAGATTGCGCCTTCGCGTAACCAGGAATATCGACGGGCTGATCGCCGGGCCAATCGAATAAGAGAACCGGCGTATTCACATCAAGTAGATATGAAAAATAGGCGGCCTTCATCGCGGTAGCCTCAAAACCGTCCTTGTATCCGAAGACGAGCACGAGAACGGATTTATGTGGTGACGCATTGACGGCTTCGGATAATTCTTTCATAAAATTATCCTCGGCCAATCTTTTTGTATCCTGCACTTCTATCAACCCGTTCTTCTTTATGCGATCCGGCAACATCGTCCCTATCTTCAATCTCGGGTCTATCCTTATATTAAGCGTTCCGTATCCCGTCTCTTTACCGAGCTCGGGCTTATAATCGGGTTGTCCGTCGGAAGCACGGCCGATGTCGCGGCTCGTCGCGTAAAAAATATTGACCACCCTGTAACGGCCTTCCGTCCTGTAATTTATACGTTTATACAGGTCTTCTAAGTAATAGTTTTTGGTTGTTTTGATAGGCAGGACAGAACATCCGGATAAGAATATCAGACCGCATATAATGGCAATATATTTACGCAAAAGCCCCTCTACTTTTTCGATAAGTCCTGCATCGTTTTTACTGTAAAAGCATCGGCTAAATGTTGTCCAACGCCATAATACGCGCGGTTTGCCGGATCGAAAATAGCCGGGCTTATCTTTTTTATATCCGGCGCTCCATTTTTACCCAGCGCCGTTTCATCGGCCTTCACATCCTTTATCTCGCCTATAAATAAAGTATGCAATCCCAACTTGATCGCTTGGGTCATAACGCATTCCACGACAAAAGGAAATTCGCCGACATAAGGCGCGTCTACGATATTACTTTTGACCGGCGTAAGCTTCGTATCGGCAAATTTATCTCCGCTCCTGCCGGACACCACGCCGAAATAATCGGCTTCTTTGATAAACTTCTCCGAGGGAATGCTTATGGTAAAGGCTTTTCTGGAGATAATGTTGCTATAAGTATAAGTGGCTTCCCTTATGGCGACACCGACGGAAGGCGGATTAGAACAACATATGCCTCCCCAGGCCACCGTCATCACATTCGGCTTATCGTCTTTATCGTATGTCCCCACCACAAAAACAGGCGTTGGGAAAACGATCGTCTTCGCTCCTATGGATTTTTTCATCTATGCCCTCGCACTGTATCCGCCATCTTTTTTCTTGTCGAAAAAAGATGGCGGAGAGGGAGAGATTTGAACTCTCGTACCCCGTTAGGGATAACACGCTTTCGAGGCGTGCGCCTTCAACCACTCAGCCACCTCTCCGCAAACTATTCTCAACAAAACGATTAGGCGATTTCGCCTGAGTCACTTCACGCGTATCGCGAAATCAGCCACTCAGCCACCTCTCCGCAAACCACTTGCAACCGACGATTAGGCGGTTCCGATAACCCGGCGAAACACCATATCGGAACCAGCCACTCAGCCACCTCTCCGCAAACTATTCTCAACAAAACGATTAGGCGATTTCGCCTGAGTCACTTCACGCGTATCGCGAAATCAACCACTCAGCCACCTCTCCGCAAACTATTCTCAACAAAACGATTAGGCGGTTCCGATAACCCGGCGAAACACCATATCGGAACCAGCCACTTTAGCCACCTCTCCGATTGCCGGAATCTCAGTCTTGCAATCGGTCCCGCCTTTAATTTCAGTCCGGGCGGGACCACTCGCAGGTCATATTATACAAAAAATCCATCTATATGGCAAACAATTGCGGCAGTTTATGGTAGGCAAAAATCATTTTATCAATTTCTCTATCTTATTGAATAACACCTTGGGATTAAAGGGCTTCATGATGCCGTCATCCGCGCCAGTCTCTTTTATCTTTTCCTCAACCTCATGTGCGGTCGCGGTAAATAATATAACTGGAATTTTTTTGAGCTCATTGTCCGATTTTAGCCTTTTACAAAACACTTCTCCTCTTTCGCCGGGCAAAAGAAGGTCCAGGAGTATCAAGTCCGGATTATGTTTTATCACCACCTCCATCGCATCCGCGGTATTTTTTGCCTCAAGCGTCTCGTAGTTGGCGGTTTTCAGCCTGATCTTCGCTAGATACAATACATCCTCCTCGTCTTCTACTATCAGTATCTTTTTCTTCATATCTCACCCCCGTCTTTCTTTAAGCGGTAAAATAAAGGATAGTACCGAACCCTTACCCCATTCGGATTCTATCCATATCTTACCTTTGTGTTTTTCTATTATCTCTTTCGAAATGGCCAACCCAAGACCGGTCCCGATAGTTTTTGTCATGGCGCGATCTTCTCCGCGCCAGAACCTATGAAATACCTTAGGAATATCTTCGGGCTTTATTCCTATCCCGGTATCCGTAACGGAAACTTTAACCGTATTGCCTTCGATCTTCGTAGATATTGTAATAGTACCTCGTTCCGTAAATTTCACGGCATTATTCACTAAGTTCATAAGCACCTGGAGCATCTTATCCTTATCGAACAATAACTTTGGGATCTTCGCCTCAAGATCGGTCAAAAGTTCCAGTTTCTTTTCTTTCGCGACGCCGGACATGGTATTGCAACATTCTATGATCACATTATTTATATCGTACGATTTAAAGTTTAACGTTACTTCGTCGGATTTCATCCTCTGGAAATCCAGCACATTACTTATCAGGCGGTTAAGCCTGTCGACGTTCTTTTTAACTATGCTTAAAATATTTCTATTTTCTTTTCCGACACTTCCATTTATCTCTTCGAAAACCAGGGACACGCCTTCTTTTATCGCGGCCAAAGGAGTGCGCAATTCATGCGAAACGGAATTCATAAAATCATCCTTCATCCCGGCCAATCTTTTGCGCTCGGTGATATCCCTTAATATAGATATAAGGCAATATTTATTACCGATCACAGCGCGCTTTATAGTTGCTTCCACCCAGAACGACCTGCCCATCCTGTCTATGGCAGGCCATTCAAAAAGTTGCTGTTCACCGGCAATAGCTTTTTCGTAAAAATGACTGGCTTTGTCCCAGGTATAAGGCTCTTTATCGAGCATAAAGGTCTTGATGTAGCGGCCGATTATCTCCTCTTTCGAACAACAGAACATTTCACATGCGGCCTTATTGGCATCGAGCGTGCGGAAGTTATCTATATCGCGTATCATGATAGCGTCGCTGGCCAGTTCGAATATGGACCTGTAGTTGGCTTCGGATATCATCAGCGCCGCCTCGGCGGCCTTACGCTCGGAAATATCCCTGAAGCTTCCCATGAGATATTTTTTACCTTTTAAAAATATTACCGACGTCGATATGTCGGCATAAAAAATGGTGCCATTCTTCCTCCTTACCATCATATCCGATGCAAGTTTAAAGTCGCCTCTCGCCTGGCCTTCAAACACTTCGATGGCATGCGGCAATTCTTCTCTGGGGTGTATATCGAGAACGCTAAGTTTGCACATCTCTTTTACGGTATAACCCAGCATCCTGCAAATGGCTTTGTTGCACATGAAAAACTTTTTGGACGCCGCGTCAGCCAATATCATTCCATCCGCGGCTTCATTAAAAAAAGCCCTAAATCTCTCTTCTGATTCTTTAAGCTCTGCCGTACGCTCTCTTACCACATCCTCAAGATGTGCATGATATTTGGCGAGCTCTTCTTCCGAGCGTTTTCGATCGGTGATATCACGCCCTTCGGGAATGATAAAAATTACCTTGCCGTCTTCACCCATGACCGGCTTTAGCGAAAAATCTATATAGTGGATACTTCCGTCTGCGGCAGGATGAGTTGCTTCGAAAAATACGGTTTCGCCGCGGGAGGCTTTTTTTATGCCATTTCGTAATTTATTCCGCATCTCTTCCGAATGGGCCCACCAGGGCGTATCCCAAAAAAACTTGCCTATGCAATCCGCTTCTACGATCCCCGCGAACTGCATAGCCGTCCTGTTAGCCTCAACCAATTTTCCGTCCGGCGTCATCATGCCGATAAACTGGAAAGTTTGGTCAAAAACAGCGCGGATCTTTTTCTCGCTTAAACGCAGGGCGTCCTCGGTATTTTTACGTTCGACGGGATCGGGAAGCACTGTCTTTTTGAGTTTGTTTCCGTATTTTTTATTCATATATGCCTTTATAAAAATAAAAATCCGGACCTTGTACCTTATTTTCAGGTAAAGTCCGGATTAGAAAAACCATACTGTATATATCCATAAAATCTCCTCGTTATTAACAAAGAGACACTTTAATAGACTACTCCCGCAGAATATTTTATGCAATTAAAATCTTGTCCTACATCAAAAGAATAACTGTTTGACTATCGCGATATAAGCGTTCTTAGACATAGCCCAGGAATCGATGAAGAATTTTTTCGCCGAGAACTCCGGGAATATCAGAGTAAACAGCATCGCTATAACGACAATATTAAGGACATATACCAGTATTATCGAAAAGAAATATCCCGATTTAACAAAATCCGGCTGTCTGATCTTCATAACTTCTATCGTCGAGATCATGTGGAAAGCGAGCGCAAACCCTATTAAAAATATAAAAACCGAACCGTTTATATTGTAGGAAGCCGCGATTACAAAATATATCGCCGCGATTATTATCGCGTATATCGGTATGAAATATGGACTGAGCTCTATGAGTGTGTTCGACTTATCCGTACCGACACTGCCGCCTTTCTCGGAAACCTTGAATGACTTTACTTTACCGCCCAGCACCCACGCGATACCGGCGTGGACGGCTTCGTGGCCAAGCACGTAAAGATACGTCGGCTTGTAAAATAAAAGGTGCAGTATCGCGTATGAAGCTATCCCCCATACGAATAATGACATACGATTCGCTATCACCGGGATAAGGACAAGATTCCTGTAAAACGCTATCGATACGCCGACGGCAACCGGGATCGAAAGAACCGCGATTATGAGCTTCAGGAATAATTTAATGATACCCGATTTTTTAGCCATTATTTGATTACGGTTGCCCCGTCCATGTAAGGCACAAGCGCTTCGGGAATATTGACACTTCCGTCTTTATTCTGATAATTTTCGAGTATCGCTACGACGAGCCGGGCGAGCGCAACGCCGGAGCCATTCAGAGTATGCACGAACTCTTTAGCTTTAGCGCCCTTTCGCGCGAATTTTATATTCGCGCGGCGAGCCTGGAAGTCGGCGAAGTTGGAACAGCTCGACACCTCCAGATACGAGTCGGTGCCGGCGGCGTAGAGCTCGATATCGTAGCACTTCGCGGCGGCGAACGATATGTCGCCGGTCGCGAGCAGTATAACACGATACGGCAGGCCCAAAAGCTGAAGCACCTCCTCGGCATCTTTCAAAAGCTTCTCGTGTTCGGCCGGCGAGTCCTCAGGCTTAACGAATTTAACAAGCTCAACCTTATCGAACTGATGCACCCTGATCATGCCCTTAGTATCTTTGCCATACGAACCGGCTTCACGTCTGAAGCAAGCGGTATAGGCTGTGTAGCAAATAGGAAGTTTATCTTCGTCCAGGACATCGCCTGAATGTATATTCGTAACCGGCACTTCCGCTGTTGGTATTAAATAGAGGTCGTCATTCTGTAATTTATACATGTCCTCTTCGAGTTTCGGCAGTTGTCCGGTGCCCGTCATCGAACGCCTGTTCACGAGGAACGGCGGAAATATCTCTTTATATCCGTGTTTCTTTGTATGAAGATCGAGCATGAAATTGATAAGCGCCCGCTCGAGCCGCGCGCCCTGACCCATAAAGAGAATAAAGTTTGAACCGGATATCTTTGTTGCCACACCGAAGTTGATTATACCCAGCTTCTCCGCAATCTCAATGTGATTTTTAGGGGTAAAGTCAAAAGACGGATTTTTACCCCAAGCACGGACTATTTTGTTGTTTTCCGGCCCGCCAACAGGTACGCTTTTATCGGGTATATTTGGGATTATATATGTAAAATTTGCTATTTTTTGGTCTATATCACCCACTTTTTTGTCTAAATCAGACACTTTTTGGGATACTACCTTCATTTTATCAATAACTTCTTTTGGGTTCTTTTTAGCCTTAATAGCCGCGGATATCTCATCGTTGGCCTTGTTGCGTTCGGCTTTAAGCGTTTCGACTTCTACGAGAAGCGACCTGCGTTCCTCGTCCAGCGCGAGAAGCTCATCGATGTTAAGCTTTGAGTTTCGCGCCTTCAGCGCGTCTTTAACGACCTGCGGATTTTCACGAATAAATTTAATGTCTAACATTATAGCTCCTTATCCCTTTATCACACCCAGTGGACGCATTCTACAAACACGCCGCGAAATACCCGCGCCGTGTACGACCGAGACTACCTGGTTCACGTCTTTATACGCTTCCGGCATCTCTTCTGAAAGAGTCTGTCTACCGGTCGACTTTACTATTATACCTCTATCTTCCAATTCGCGCGATATAGATCTGCCGCGGCCCGCCCTGATCGCCGCTGAACGCGACATGAGCCGGCCGGCTCCATGGCACGTCGAATAAAATGTCTCGCGCGCGAAGGCTGTGCCCACGAGAAGATACGAGCCCCTGCCCATGTCTCCGGGGATTATCACCGGCTGGCCCGTCTTAGTATATTTCGCGGGAAGCTCCGGGTGGCCCGGAGGAAAAGCGCGGGTGGCGCCCTTCCTGTGAACGCAGAGCGTGCGCTCTTTGCCGTCTATCTCGTGCTTTTCGATCTTCGCTATATTGTGCGCGACGTCATAGATGAGTTCCATACTCAAGTCTTTCGCGCTCCGCCGGAAGACTTTCTCGAAGACGCGCCTCGCCAGATGCATCAGGCACTGACGGTTGGCCCATGCGTAGTTCGCCGCGCACCGCATCGCGCCCAGATACGCTTTACCCTCCGGCGAATTGACCGGAGCGCTCGCAAGCTGTTTATCCGGGACATTTATCCCGTACTTAGAGAGCGTGTGTATAAAATCCCTGGCGTATTCGTCGCAAACCTGGTAACCCAGGCCGCGCGAACCGGAGTGTATCATGAGCGTGACCTGCCCCTCCTCGAGGCCGAACACACCTGCCAGCTCTTTGTCGTATATCGTATCGACCGCCTGGATCTCGAGAAAGTGATTGCCCGAGCCGAGAGTACCGGACTGGTTCTTGCCGCGCTCATACGCCCTGGGCGAAACACCGTCGGGATCGGCGCCTTTTATCTCGCCGTGTTCCTCGGTATATTCGAGGTCCTCGGCCGTGCCGTATCCGTGTTCGACTACCCAGCGAGCGCCCTGCGCGAGAAGCTTCCGCTCGTCGGAGTGGCTCACCCTGATATCGCCTTTAGAGCCGACGCCTGCCGGCACTTCGGCGTACAGGGCGCCTACGAGATCCTTCAGCTTGGGCCATAAGTCTTTCTCGAAGAGATTAGATTTCACGAGCCGGACACCGCAGTTGATGTCAAAGCCTACTCCGCCGGGCGAGATGACTCCGCCCGCGTCGACGTCGGTGGCGGCGACGCCTCCTATCGGGAACCCGTAGCCCCAGTGAATATCCGGCATGGCCAGCGAGCTTCCTACAATCCCGGGAAGTGTGGCGACATTCGCGACCTGGTCGACCGCCTTGTCCGCAAGGATCGCATCGAGCATATCCTCGGAAGCGTAAATAATGCCGTCGGTGCGCATGCCGCTCTTATAGCTTTTCGGGATGCGCCACCGGTATTCGTCGATCTTCTCCAGAACGCCGCGGGGGATCGTCATACGTCGAATATCAACTCCACGCTTAAACCACCGTCCGACTTTTTTATCGATAATCCGGAATATGTGACAGCCTTTATCTCCGTCTTGAGGCGGTTTCTATTTGCGGAGATCGGCCGACCGGACACCTTGGCTTTAAGTAAATTATCGGACATTTCAAAGATCTCGAACTTCGAGAGTATCAGCTCCTTCGTGCAGGAAATATATAAAAGCTCGTCGAGCCATGAGACGAGAAGCTCCTCCGCCGTTTCGCCGTGGGCCTCCACCGCCGCCGACGCGGAAGGCTTTATTCCATCGAGATCGGCCATAACATCGAACATACCGAATGCCGCGTTCGCGAAAAGCTCCTTTAAATCCCGCCCGAAGACGCGAACACCTATATCGGCTGTGTGGGGGAACTGCTCATATCTTTTTTTCGCCGGGTTCACGGACGGAGATTTTATCATATTTTACGATCCTCCGCCATAACGGAAAAGACAAATGCCGCTATCGCCATGCAAACGCCGAATAAAAACATATTACGGAATCCGCCATGAAGAACCTCCGGAGAATGCTTCACGAGGTTTGCGTCAACCATTCCCCCGCCCATCATAAAACTTATCGTCTGTATTATAACGACCGGAAATACGGCTATGCCCAAGACTCCCCCGACACTCAAACATATCTTGTACACGCCTGAAGCGACGCCCTGCTTGTCGTCGGGCGCATGCGACATTACGAGTTTATTGTTCGGGGCCATGAACAATCCGGCCGCCAAACCGACCATCGCCAGGGCGGCAACAAAGATCGGCATGCCCGAATCAGGCTTCATTAGCGAAAATATGAAAAACGCTATTCCTTCCAGGGCGGCGCCCGCCGAACAAAGAACTCTTGAGCCGATGCGATCCGACAACCTGCCCGCCACAGGCGCTACGAAAAGCATTATAGTCGGAGCTATTATGAGATAGATTCCCGCCTGCATTGTAGAAAGTCTTTTTATCATCTCGAGATAAAACGGCGCTATGAATATACAGCCCATGAGTAACGCTACTGCCATAACGGCGGCGAGATTTGAATACGTAAAATTGCGATTCTTGAATAGCGTAAAGTCGAGGACGGGGTAGTCTATCTTCCTCTCCCGCGCAAAGAAGAGAATGAAACCGATGATCGAAACGGCGAAGCTTATGAGAATAGGAACAGGCGGACTGTTCAGCTTGCCGAGCAGATTAAGGCCGTAGACAAGTCCGGCGAGAGCCATAAATATAAAAGCGGCGCCGATCGTATCGAATCTGCGGTCCGCGGCGGCTTTCTGCTTCACGGGAAGCACCTTAAGCGCGAGTAATATCGCCAATATCGCGACGGGAATATTCACAAAAAATATGCCGCGCCAGATAAAATGCGCGTTTATATAGCCTCCCAGTACGTTGCCGAGCGCGAAACCGAGCCCCTGGGTAAGCGCCACGAGCCCGAGCGCCATCCCCCTCGAGCGCACCGGTAAAAATGTCGTAAGTATCGCGACCCCCATCGGACTCATCATGGCTTCGCCGAGAGACTGGAACATCCTTAACGCGATGAGTGTGTTTATGTTCGGAGCAAATACGCAGGCTATCGACCCTGTAATGAACACCACAAGGCCCGCGATAAAAACCTTGCGATACCCCCTGATGTCGCCCAGTTTTCCGAACCCGAGAAGCGAGCTCGTCACGATCAGCATGTACGCCATCGGGAGAAATGCCGCCACTCCGATACCGACATTAAAATAGCGCGAGATCGTCGGAAGCGAGATATTCATCATGCTAAAATCGATCGAGAATATGAATACGGAAGCTATCACCGCCAGGATTATCTCGACCTGCCGGCTTCTTTCCTTGATTATATACTCTTCCATTATTTTCTCCTGTTCGTTTTTATTCCATACTCCGATGGAACCTTAAAACACTTAAGCTTATAACCGCAAATCCCATCGCCAAAAGCGGCAGAAGTTGCGTCCACAAAAACTCTATGCCCACACCTTTTAAAAATATAGTTCTTGTTATGACCATGAAATAGCGCAATGGGTTAATAAAAGTTGCCCATTGTATAACCTGGGGCATATTGGCAATAGGATATGCGAATCCCGACAGAAGAACGGTCGGCATGAAGAAAAGAAATACCGACATCATGGCCTCCTGCTGTGTCGCGGATATCGTCGAGATGAATAAACCTATCCCCAGGGTCGTAAAAAGATATATGCAGGTGCAGAAAAGCAGAAAAATAATACTACCTCGCAGCGGCACATGGAACCACGCCACCCCCAGCGTAGTTATAAGCGCGATCTGTATGAGCGCTATTATCGCGAAAGGGATGAGCTTGCCGGCGATAAGCTCTATCGGACGGAGGGGGCTGACAATCAGTTGTTCCATCGTCCCTATTTCCTTCTCCTTAACTATCGCCATAGCTGTTAGAAGAAGCGACATCATTGTAACAATCGTTGCGATAACGCCCGGAAGGTAATAATTTCTGGAGACGAGGTTGCCGTTAAACCACGGCCGGTCTCTCAAGTCCACCTCGGGTATGTTGCCCGCGATGCCAAGGGTCTCCGCCCTCTCTTTCATTATACGCGCACCAAAAGCACCCGTAACCTTGTCGGCATAACCCATCACTATCATGGATGTATTCGAGTCGGTGCCGTCAAAAGCGAGCTGGACCTGGGCATCCTTGCCGGCGTTCAGATTACGGCCGAAACCACGATCGATACGTATAACGACACTCGCCGCCCCCTTATTAAGAAGCTCGTCCTGCTCTTCGCTCGTCGAGATATAATGCTCGGGCACAAAATAATTAGAAAATGTAAAATCTCGGAGGAGCTGACGACTTTCGTAGGTATTGTCCCTGTCGAGTATAGCGGTCGGGACATAGTTTATGTCTTTATTGGCGGCGTAACCAAAAAGTATTATCTGGACGAGCGGGGTAATAAAAATAACCGTCTTCATCCGCGGGTCGCGGAAAACCTGCTTGAACTCTTTTATAAGGATCGCTTTGATCCGTTCGAAACTCATACCGCTACCTTCTTTTTAAATTTAGTCACGGCGAAAAATACCATGATCGCGGCAAATAAAAATAGAAAGAGCGCTTCGTCCCACATCGAATTAAGACCATTGCCCTTCAAAAATAATTCCCTTAAGACGACGATATAATAACGCGCGGGTATGAAATAGGTAACTACCTGGAGCGCCTGCGGCATATTGAATATCGGATATATGAACCCGGATAGAATTATCGTCGGTATCATTGTTGTTAACGTGGCCATCTGGCTGGCCATAAGCTGTGTCTTTGCCACTATCGATATAAGTATCCCCTGTGAAAGAGCGCCTGCCAGGAATAGAAAACTTAAGCCCATAAGGAGAAGATAGCTACCTCTAAAAGGTACCGCGAACAGGAATCGGGCCATGAGAACTCCTACTATGAGATCAAAGAGCCCGATAATAAAATATGGTATGAATTTCCCGGCGATGAGCTCCGGCCCTTTCACCGGCGTCGAGATAAGCTGTTCCATCGTGCCCCTCTCCCATTCCCGGGCGATGCAAATAGACGTCAGAAGCGCCGCGATTATCATGATGATCATGGCGATAACGCCGGGGACGATAAACCAGGTGCTGGTAAGCCCCATATTGAACCAGATCCGCGTGCGCGCGTCCAAAGATTTCGTCGGCTTCATGCCGCGGGCGGAAAGCGTGGTGGACAAAAGCTCTGTATTGTACCGTGAAACGACTGCCTGGACGTAACCGCGGGCTATCGTCGCCGTGTTGGCGTCACTGCCGTCCATCAGAAGCTGTAGAGGCGCCTTTTGCCCCGATTCTATATAATGGGAAAAATCCTTCGGAATGACCAGCGCCATTATGACTTCGCCGGAGTTTATCATGCGCTCTATGTCACGGTAGTTGTCGGTATATTTTATTATTTTAAAATACCTGGAATTTTTGAAATTGAGAAGGAAATTGCGTGTAAGCTCGGAGGACGCGTCCTGGTTCCACACGACGGTGCGCACATGGTCTATATCGAGAGACAGGGCGTAGCCGAAAAGAAATAACAGGAATACCGGTATACCGAGGGCAAGGGTAAGCGAACGCGGGTCGCGCTTGATCTGGATGAATTCCTTCCACGCGACGGCCTTAATTCTTTTTAAGCTCTGTTTTGTCATAGTTCTCTATCAATGAAACAAATACATCTTCCAGGGACGGAAGTATCTTGTTGACACCGAAAGAACGCACGCCGGCGCCTTCCAGGAACTTCTTTATCGCCGGCGCCGCCTTCAGGCTGTCGTATACCACGGCGTGAATGTTCGCGCCGAAAAGCGCCGCCTCTTTGACGCCTTCCATCTTCGATATTCTCTCGAGCCAATCCTGCGAGTCCGGCAATGTTATCTCGAGGATCTCGCTCTTCATGCAGGTGGTCTTCATTTCCTGAGGCGTGCCCATAGCGATTATCGTACCGTGGTAGATAAGTACCATGCGGTTGCAATTCTCCGCCTCATCCATGTAGTGCGTGGTCACAAAAACCGTTACGCCCTTGGCGGCCAGCTGTTTTATAACGCTCCAGAAATTTGCGCGCGTTATCGGGTCGACGCCCGAGGTCGGCTCGTCCAGAAATATTATCTTCGGCCTGTGCAAAAGCGCGCACCCCAGGGCCAGGCGCTGTTTCCATCCTCCTGCAAGCGAAGAGGTAAGATTCGATTCCATCCCTTCAAGGCCTGCGGTACGCACAGTAGATTCGAAACGTTCTTTCTTCTCCCGCGCCGGTATCCTGTATATCCCGCTGTAAAAATTGATATTTTCCGCCACCGTCAGATCGTTATAGAGGGAGAACTTCTGCGACATGTAGCCGATATTCTGTTTTATATCCTTCTGCTGTTTTATGATATCGAAACCGCCGACCGTGCCTGTGCCGCTTGTAGGTGAAATGATGCCGCAGAGCATCCTTATAGTCGTCGATTTTCCGGCGCCGTTGGGGCCGAGAAAACCGAATATCTCGCCACCGGCCACATCGAAATCGATATTGTTGACAGCCGTGAAGTCGCCGAATTTCTTCAAAAGTCCCCGGACGCTTACCGAATTATTATTGCTCATTTTTTATTTTCACACTCGTTTATAGCTGTGATGAACGCCTCTTCGAGCGTTTTGGCACCGAACGCCTTTTTCGCCGCATCCGGCGTATCGCAACGCAAAAGCTTCCCTTTGTGCAGGAGCCCCACGCGTTTGCATCTTTCCGCCTCGTCGAGATATGAGGTCGAATAAAATATCGTGACTTTCTCTTTTAATAAATCATATAGTATCTTCCAGAAATCCCGCCTCGATACCGGATCGACACCATTGGTCGGCTCATCTAAGAAAAGAACACGCGGAGTGTGTATAAGCGCGCAGGCAAGCCCGAGCTTCTGCTTCATACCTCCGGAAAGCTTGCCGGCAAAACGTTTTTTAAAGGGCAAAAGCCCCGAAAATCCGAGCAGGCGGTCTATCGCTTCGGCACGCCCTTTATTGGGTATGCCGTAAACATCGGCGTAAAAATTGATATTCTCCATGACCGTCATCTCTTCATAAAGGCCGAATCTCTGGGACATGTACGCGATATTCTCTTTTAACGCCTCAGCCTGTTTTAAGATATGACTGCCGTGAACCCATCCTTCGCCGGATGTCGGTTCGAGAATGCCGGTTAAAAGCCGCATCGTCGTCGTCTTACCCGCGCCATCCGGACCGACAAGGCCGAATATCTCCCCCTCCTCGACTTCGATATTGAGGTTGTCCACCGCCGTCAGAGAACCGAATTTACGCGTCAGATTGACGGTCTTTATCGCAGGCATTAATTTACCTTGATATAAGCGTCGGCGGGCATACCGGGCTTAAGGTCGAGGGACGAGTTGTCTACTCTGACCTTTATCCTGTAAACATATTTGACGCGCTCCTCTGTCGTCTGTATGTATTTCGGGGTAAATTCCGTCTGGGACGATATAAATGATACCCAGCCTTTATACTTCTTATTCTTGTAGCTGTCGGTCATCACATACGCTTCCTGATTCAGTTTCACACGGCCGAGATCTTTCTCATTTATATATGCCGTAACCCATATGTCATTTAAATCAACGGCGGTAAATACGGGCGCGCCGACCCGCACGACCTCGCCCTCCTCCGCACTTTTGACAAGTATGTAGCCGTTCAAAGGCGAGGCGAGCTCTGCCCACCCGAGACGCGTATTGGCGAGCTCCAGCTGGGCGCGGGCCTGGTCCACTGAGGCCTTATCTGTATCCGCTTTAGTCTTCGCCGCGTCCCTCTTCTGGGCCGAGATGGCTCCGGCCTGCAGGAGATTCTCCGCCCTGACATAGTCGACATCGTCGAGCCAGTACTGGTGCTCGGCGCGTTTTAGCGCGGCCTCTGCCTCCGCCTTTACCTTGCTCAACTCATCGGTATTGAGACGCGCGACCAGATCCCCCACTTTTATTACAAACCCTTCGTCCGCCAATAGCTCCGTTATCTGCCCTTCGACCCTGAAGGATATGCGCACGTCGTTGCCTTCGATATTACCGGAGACTTTTATCACATTGCTGTCATGGGCGATTTTTTTAAGCACAAAAGTTGCGCCGGATACGGCGCCGATCACTACCAGGACAAATAATATTATTGCTTTAAGCTTCTTCTTTCCGGGCATAAGGTTCTCCTATTTTTCTTCTCCGCTATTTTCCCTGCCAAGTATCCTGTCGAGCTGGGCCTGCGCCATAAGATAATCGTAAATACCCTCGGCGAGATTCTTCTCAACCTGGCTTAATGAAACCTGCGTATCGAGAACATCCAGGTTGGTGGTAACGCCGTTGTCATAACCTATCTCCGCTATCCGCACCGCCTCTTTCGCCTCGACGATCGCGTCCCTCTGGGATACAGCTATCGCGTCTGCCTTCTTCATGTCGAGGCACGCGGTCTTTACGTCGACTACGAGCTGATCGGCGATGTTGGCTTTCGCGAGAAATGCCTGGCCGTATTTCGCCTTCGCGGCATCTACTTTAGCTTTGGTGGCCATCCCGTCGAAAATAGACATCCCCACGGTAACTCCCGCCGCCCAGTTGGTGTGGCGATAATCGAATATGGTCTCAAGATTATTGGAACGATAGTTATAACCGAAGTTGGCGCCCACCTGAGGATAGTATCCGCTTTTAGCGTATTCTATTTCCCATTTACTGATATCAATACCGAGCGTTTTGAGTATCATTTCAGGATTGTTCTTGTAGGCCTCTTTCAGGGAGTCGTCCTCTTTTGCATCGATGAGCGTATAGCGAAGATGGCCCAGAAGCCTTATATCATCCCCCGGCCTTATCCCGATCACTTTTTTAAATTCCGCCGTTATTATCTCGATGGCATTCTTCGCCTTTACCACTTCCGGCACCACCTTGGCCACCTGCACGCTCGACTGAAGCACATCGAATTTCGAAGACGTCCCTTGCTCGAATTTGGCCTTCACGTCGTCGTAATGCGCCTTCGATTGGTTAAAGAGATTCTGAGCTATCCGTTCCGTTTCGTAAGCGAGAAGAAGACCGTAATATAGCCGTTTGGCTTCGAAAGCTACGTCGAGTTTCCGGGCACGGAGCGTCTCTTCCTGGACTTTCAGTTCAAGGCGCGACTCTTTTAAGACGGCAATATCAGCGCCGCCATTATATATCGTTTCGTTTACGGAAACGCCGACTTTGTTATCGTTCTGGTACCCGGAAAATATCCCGATATCTTTTTTGGTATTGGCGGCTAACGCGCCCAAATTAAATGCAAAACCATTGTAGGTATACCCGTAAGTGGCGGCGAGTTTAGGCCAAAATGCGCTCTTAGCGCCGAGTATGCCGGCTTTCGCAATATCGAGTGATTCGGCCTGTATCTGAATATCTTTATTATTGAGGTAAGCTATGCCTATAGAATCTTTCAGGGAAAGTTCTTTTGCGGAGGAAGAAGGTACAGACTCGTCTGAAAAAGCAGTAGACGATGCAGATAGAGACAGTAATAGACAGGTTGATAATAATATCGCGGGAATTTTTCCGGTATTTTTTTTGGCCATCATCCGCTATGATTAGTAATAATATAATTACTGATTTATTTGCCTACAATTATATCATCTAATCGTAGAATAGACAATGTCGGCCTGGTTTATTTTCGCAGTTGCTTCCGGAAGGTAAGCGCGTACGGGATAACTTTGATGTAACCTAAACCTACTTTAAGCAATTTAAACTTCGATTTGCCCTCGCCGGTGCCTCGCCCTATCCACGACACGGGGACTTCGCAGACTTTGTAGCCGGAGAGTATCGGCAGAATCCCCGTCTCCGCATTTATGGCAAAGTCGTCGGACTTCCATGGCATCTTTTCTATAATCTCCCGCCTGTAGAGTTTAAAATTATTGGAGAGGTCTTTCTGCCTTATGCCGAAAAGCATTCCCACGACGAAATGGAAAGCGCGGTTCGCGAACATCTTCGCCGTAGAATACCCGACTATACGACTGCCCTCCACAAAACGCGAGCCGATAACGCCGTCGCATCCGCCCTCTTCCATCCTCTCTATGAGACGTCCGGCATCGCCGATATTTCCTACGAAGTCGCTGTCCATCGTCAGCACGTAATCCGCCCTGGGAGACACGCTCTGAAAACCCGTCTTTATCGCCCGCCCCACTCCGCACGGCGGCGTGCGCCTGACGAGCCGTATTTTCGGCTCCGACTTCATCCTATCTTCGACAACCGCGGCCGTAGAGTCGGTAGAAGCGTCATCCACCACGATAACTTCCATTATCTTTTCGCGATATTTCTCGACGAGACCTGCGGCGACCTTGCCGATAACGTCTTCTTCATTATGAGCAATCAATACTATGGAAAGGTTCTCTTTCATCACGCCGGGCGCCTCGCGTCTTTAATTAGTGTAAATGCCAGGACGCCCCAGAAAAACAACGTCCCCCAGAACATGACTGAAATGTCATTAAAGAACATGATGGCCGCGGAATAACTTACAGCCACAAGTACGATAAACGCGATCTTTAAGAACAAACGTTCGGATTTATCTATGTCCGGATAACTCAAATAATTCAGGACGGCAAGGCATGGAACGAATATCCACGCCCATGTATACCAAAGGCAGTATGACGGCGTAAGAAGCGGCAGAAGCAAAAACAGGGAAAATGAAATCCCCAGCATTCGAGGTTTAATGCGTCTCCACACAGCGGCGGCCGATGTCAGAAATATTCCCGCAGATATGACTCGTATTATTATGTGTATGGCCTCCGGAGGAATTATATATTTGTACGGCGTCGTCCTGCCGCAAACGAAGATCCTGCCGATAGCGCTGGGTAGCGACTGACTGCTCGAGCGTAGTTCCATGTAGGTATTATAGGATGTGGTCATGAAAAACGGTTTAAGGCACCTTAAATACCAGTCCTTCAAAACAAAATTATTATATGCTACGCCCCACACAAGAGACGGTATTACTATAAATACAGTCAATACCCCGAGGATGAAATGGACTATGTACATTCCCCTGGAACGGATAATAAAATAAACGGCCAGAAAAAACGTAGGGATGTAAACCGTCATGGCGAGCGATAGCAATACCGCGGAAAAGAAATTCTTTTTCTTTTCAAAAAGATATATCGCCGCGATCGCGAAGGCGAGCGCCATGAGTTTATTCTGGCTATTCACCAGTTCATATCCGATCAAAGGCACGGCAATAAGAATGCTTATCTTGAGATTGCGCACGGTCGTCGCGCGCGACGGACTTGGCATGATCCGCATGAGCAAAAATATACTCATTATAAGCGCGAACATCACCGCCAGATACCATGCAAGAACGGATGGCAGCATGTGTTCAAATTCAAACGGGCCTTTTGGCTTGCTCGTCAACATGAACGGAGCCTGCAGGATAGTCATTGCGGGTGCGTAGCGGAATATCGGCCGGTTAGCGTCGGTAGGATTATCGTACGGCGACTGCCTGTCCATCATCTTTTCGACGCCGTATAACGCAACCTTGAGATCCTTGCCGCCCCTGACGCCCGTAACAATAGCCGCCGCTATGATAAGGATGGCTATTATCGGAATAAACACTTTATCGGATAATATAAAATTACCGGCTTTTTTAAAACGCGCAACCATATTTCTCAGATTATCCTTTTGTCTTTCGCATATATCACCTACCATATTCGACCTCCGAGGTCGCACCTCCGAGGTCGAACGGTTATAAATTTATAATCATTCCGTCTTTCGCGGCGCAGGTCGGGACGAATATTGCCCGCGCGGCGTCTTCCGCCCTCGACCGGCTGACAAAAGACGGGTACTTACCCGGATCAAAATGGCAAAGGTAGAGCCGCTTCGCCACAGCATCTTTTGCGGCGCGCGCGGCCAACTGCGGCGTCAGATGGTACAGGCTCGGGCCTTTCTCATCCGGCGCAATCGCGCATTCCGTCATGAATATATCCGCGCCTCTTGCTAATTTTTTCAGGTTACCACAAATACCCGTATCTGTGCAATATGTAACTGTTTTGCCTTCAATGGTAAATCGGAAACCATAACACGGCACGGAATGTTTAAGAGGCGCGTATTCCAGCGCAAAAGAGCAACCACGCAGGTTATCTATATCGTGAAGACGTATCTTCATCGGAAGAAAAAGAAGCGGCGTAGTAAACGGCCGCTTTAAAAAAATCCGCAATAGCTTCTCCTGCCCGGATACGAGATATATATCAAGCCCTTGAGGAAATTTGAATATGGGAAGAGTGTGCAGGCCGATAATGTGATCGAGATGGAAGTGACTTAAAAATAACCGGACGGGACGCTCATCCTTTACGAGGTCTCTGGCTTTGTAGAATCCGCCTCCGGCGTCGAGGATTATATATTCTTCCGGCGTTTCGATAAATACCGAGGGTGTATTGCCCGTCGGCGTATCGTACCAGCCGTTCGTGCCTAAAAATGTTACTTTCACGAGCGTCTCTGCCTCTTTTCAAAAGCTACTTCTATGGGCATACCTTCAAAATCGCGCGATGCCCTCAAAAAATTCTCCGCATAGCGTCGAAGGTTCTCATTGGCCAATCTGGTATTTTTCATGCCCAGCACAAATTTCATCGGACGCGCGGGGTCCTGTTTTAAATATTCGAATTTAACGCGCCTGTTCCGCACCTCGCGCGAATCGTTCAATAACGCCAGGACTTCTCCGAGCTCGACGGCAACAAAAACCTTCGCCGCTTTTTCATAAAGCGGCCGCACCAGGGCAATACTGGCGGCGACGTTCCGGGATGTCTTACACGATATAAAAACGACCGGGATATTTTTTATGGCGTTCATTTTACGGATCAGCATCTCTTTATACTTCACGGTGTCCATATTTTTAACCAGGTCCCACTTATTGACCGCGAGGATGACCGCCTTGCCCTCCTCCATACAGAAATCTATGACACGTTCGTCGTCCTCCCTGAGGCCGTCCATGCCGTCTATAAGCACCATAGCGACATCGGCGCGTTTTATCGCTTCCCTGGCGCGGACACTGCCGTAAAAATCTGCCGCCACGCCCAGCTTCATATTATGCCGCATGCCGGCGGTATCGATAAGCCGGTAGTGCCTGCCCTCAAGTTCAAAGTCGGTATCGAGCGCGTCGCGCGTCGTGCCCGCGACATCGTGGACGATGGCGCGCTCCTCTTTCAGTATCGCGTTGAGGTATGACGACTTCCCGACGTTGGGACGCCCCACGATGGCCACACCGATGACTTCCGTCTCCCGGTGGATGTTCCCGGATGCCGCACCGCCTGCGGCAGTCATGGCGTCTATGAGTTTCTCCACGCCTCGGCCCGTAGTAGCCGATACTGCGTACGGCTCGCCCAGCCCCAGCTCAAAAAAATCAAGCGCGGCGGCCGCGCAGTGCGCATCATCGCTTTTATTCACCGCTAAAAATATCTTCTTGGAGACTTTCCGGAGGCGCGAGGCAAGTTCCGTGTCCTGATGCGTTACGCCGGTCCTGGCATCGACTACAAACAGGATGACATCGGCTTCGGCTATAGCATTCTCGAGTTGTTTTAATATAAGCGGAGTGATATCGTGGATTTTGGACGTGTCAAAGCCGCCGGTATCGACGATGGTGAAGGTCTTCCCCTTCCACCCTATATCGGTGTAGAGCCGATCACGCGTAGTGCCGCTCGCCGATTCGACTATCGCCTTCCTCGTGCCGGCCATCCTGTTAAAAAGGGACGACTTCCCGACGTTAGGCCGGCCTACTATCGCTATCATTGGAAATTTCTTCGGTTGCATACCATTCATTATAACACGACAATGATGTTATTTTTTTAAAAAATACTAAAGTAAGTGTATCTTAATGGGCACATCTCTGCTATACTATTGGTAGATAAAAAGATACAAAGGAGGCCTCATTGGCAAGAGATAATTATTCCTACCAGAAATACAAGAGAGAACAGGCCAAGAAAAAGAAGAAGGAAGAAAAGCTACAGCGAAAACTGGATAATAAAAATAAACAGCCCGAAACGGAGCAACCTTTAGATGGCCAAAATAATCCGCTCCAATAAAAAACGCAGGTTCTGCAGGTTGACTACCTGCAAGCGCCAGCTCAGTATCTATAATTTCTCAACGTACTGCCACGTTCACCATCATCTCACATTAACCAAGCACCCGGTCTCCGCCTCGTCGGCGTAACACCAGTATCGATCTGAAATTAGCAGATAAAGTTAGGCTTATGCAAATGCCATTAGTCAACTTGCTGAGCGGTTAAAAACATAGCTTTTTCCAGCGCTACAAAAAAATCTTGATACGTTGCGGCATCGTCTATGCTATTGATTCCAACCTGAGCATTCGCCCTAACCAATAATTGTGTCTCCCCTCTCGACCTTACCGTTACGGTCATCACAACACTGCAATTATTTACAAACTTTGTTCCTGTAATAGATCCGAGGGAGAGGTCTGCTTTATCGATAACAAAGTTCAAATCTTGCATAGTGCTTATCACGGTTTGCATCATTTTCTTAGTATCGGTGGTATCAAAAGCCCTCGTCTGCATACTGCGCAATTTAACCTGGCTTTCCGAAGCTTCAAACGCCTTATTGGCTGTGGTTGCGCATCCCGCCAAAGCAAAAACCATAAATGCAATAATCGCAATACTACTATGCTTTTTCATATGTTCTGAGCCTCCAAAAATATTGATTTTGACAAAGCGTCATAAAATTTCTGGTATGTCTGCGCATCGCTGATAGTTTCTATCTTATTAATTTGGCCTGACATATTCCAAACAACTCTCTGGAAAGTAGCTCTAACAACCGTTTTACTGCCATCCAAAGCCAGCTGAACGATTATGGAGGCCTTTACGAGTTGCTCCTTATCGCACCGAGCCAGGCTATTCGTATAACAAGGAGCGCCAAAGCAGGCGGCGGCAATACCTAAAACGTCGAGAGCTACAGCTGATGTAATTTGGGCCGCATTTTTTGCGTCCGCTCTCTTTGATGCGGCGACAAATCCTAACTTAGTCTCGCTATTATCTAAGGTGAAACCTATATCCTGTAAAACACCTGCCACAGACTTAACTATTTTTTCTTCATCTTTTGTATCGTATTGCCTCATTTCCAGCTGACGAAGCTGTACCACATTTTTTTCGGGCTTAAGAAAACCCTTTGGCATAGTCGCGCAACCAGACACTGCCATACACATTACCCCTATGGAACAGATTTTAAATAAATACTTTATTTTTTTCATATGCCCCCTTAGAAGCTGGAAGAATGATAGGCAAAATCCCGCACTTTTTTATCTACGTCAAATTTGACAACTATAGTTAAGGTTCTTTGAGAGGTTGACGCCGCTCCGGAATTTCCGCCTACAGCTCCAAGTATCAACCATACTCCGCCTGCGTTATTTGAATAGGATACATCTGTGGCAATTTTATCGTAAACCCAAACTTCCAACCTGTTTTCATCCGTTGACACGAGATTGGGTGATCCCAACACTTCTATGACTTGAGCAGAAGGCATGCCGATCCGAATTTCCCGCTGAACTTTTCCTACAGTTACCCTGTCGCCTGCATCCGACTTAACTGATTTCATATGAGAACTGGCCGACGAACAACCCGCTAAGAACGCCAATAAAACCAATGAAACTGCTATCCTCTTCATCTTGTACCTCCCGATTATAGTGAAAAACAAAAAACAACCCGCTTGAGTTGTTTTAGATTATTTATATTATTTTTTGCATTTTTCATAACTTGTAGTCATATAGTAGTATGCCGCGCCGACAATGTCAAATAGAATAATTGAGAGGCTAATATTTTCCTTGCGTAGCAAGCCTATCCTTAGCCTCGGCTATTGCCGTCAACATGGAATCGCATATAGGCTCAAGTTTTTTAAGCCTTTCGGCAAAAATTAGCAGGTTTTCTTTTGTGTCGGATTTCAAAAGTTCGGAGTATGCCATCTCGGCGTTGCTGTAGTTTTCTTTCGCGGTTTTTAATTCACGCTTTATGGCACTTTCTAAAACTACGGCTGTGCCCTTGGAATCGATTTCGGCCAATACATTCAATGTCAGATTAAGGTTTTCAGCGATCCTGTCATGGTAGGCGGCTATATTTTTAAAAGTGGTCGACAGTCCTTCTTTAAACTGACCCTCCAGTCTATCCATGTTAAACTTAGTAATATACGCTACACATATCTGCGAAAGTGTAGCGATACCGCCTATCGAGCCGGTAAGATCGTGAAATAATACATGAAGCCTCTCGCTTGCCATTGCTTGGCCCCTTTACGAGTTAACGTGTCTGCTAAATTCGTTTATTGTGCTTATCAGTTTCTCCAAATTAACGGGCTTCTTAAGCATCGTCTTTGCGCCATGCTGTAAACACTCCTCCATCGTAGTATCTCCACCGGTGAGTATTATGCCTTGAGCTTTCGGATTAAGCTCCAACCCTTTCTTTAAAAGCGTAAAACCATCGACTTCTTCCCGTAAGTTTATATCGAGTATAAGAATATCGGGCTTATGCGTTTCGAGAAGCATAAACGCTTCCCTGGAATTCTTAGCCCCATACGCATCGTAATCTCTCATCTTCAGCATCGTAACGGTCATATCCGTGATCATTTCTTCGTCATCGACCAGCAATATTTTAACCACTTGCCTGTGCCTCCTATTTTTTTATACTTGGATCGTCAGGTTTTTCTGCTATGGGTATATGTATGCTTATCACGGCCCCCTGTCCATAGACGGATTCGTAAGCAACTTTGCCTTTGTGAAAATCCACAAACTGGTTTAACATTTTATTGCCTGCCCCATGGCCGGATTTTCCACTGGAACCTTTGGTGGAATAATACGGGATGACTTTTCTGACGTTTTCCAGAACCTCGGGCTTCATGCCGACACCGTTATCCTTTATTGATACTATAATCTCTTTAGCTTTTTTATTACTTGATGCGGTTATTATTATACGGCCCCTAAAACCCGCGGTTTTTGCTTTCATATATTCTATCGCTTCATATGCGTTGTCTATGGCTATAAAATACGCCTCCTGAAGATAGCCCAGGTGCGCAAACGTAAGAGGTAAATCTTTATCTATATTTTTTATTATTTCCATCTCTTTAAAACCGGGATGCTTATACTCGACAAGTTGGAGTACGACATCTATGTTGCTCGTTATATTAACCATCTCGAATTTTAATCTATCGGGCTTACTGAAATTGAGTAACCCCTGGGCGATCTCACCGGCGCCGATGGCTTCTTTCTCGGTTTTAGTCATGATATCAAAAACATTAGCGACGTTATCTTTATCTCCCGAAGGTATTTTTAATTGCAGGATCTCCCTTGCGCACTGTATGCTCATAGCAATACCGTGAAATTTATTATTAAACTGATGGGACATGCCATAAGCCATAATAGCCAGCTCTTCTTTAAGCTTTGCCTGCGTCATATTAAGATGCATGGCATCCCGTTCCTTCACAAATTCAGCGTTTTTGAGCGCTATGGCCAGCGTACGAGCTAAGTCCATAAGTATGTTCAAGTCTTCCTGGGTATAGTATTCATCGGATTTTTTCTTGCCCAAGAGGATAATACCTATAAGCTCATCCCGCAGTAATAGCGGAATGACTAATGCGGCTTTGAGAGAAAGCATTTCGTTTCTTATATCTTCTTTTATCTTTTTGTCGTTGTCATTTTCCGTCGATAAGATACCTTTTGCCGACTTTAGGTATTTCGCGATCGGCGACTCCTTCTCGATAATTCGAGCCTCGTTTTCATCCTTACCGCTATGCGACATATATTTATTACTATTCGCCAATAAAACATCTGAATACTGAGGATGGAATATTTTCTCTAAAAAATCAATGGTTCCATCGACGATTTTATCCATATCCAAAAGCGTTATGACTTCATCAATGAAGAATTCAATCGCTTGCCGGTAGTTGTATTTTTTTTGGAAGAGGTATCGATCGGTAAGATTGGTGAGTATTTTTTTGATAGGTTCCAATGTTAAAATTATTAAAAGCGCACTAATGCTAAGGGTTAGAATCCTTCCTACAAAACTCATTCGAGATAACATGAATTCTTGAATAAATAATATTGGCAAAATAAACATAGCCACTGCTACAGCGAAAAGACCGGCAAAAACAAGTGTTTTCTTTACCACAACGTCGATGTCAAATAATTGGCGACGAAAAATTGAATATGCAATAATTATACAATACAGCGGTATGAAAAAATTGCCATAAGGATATACTTTAATGCCGTATACGGGAAGAAAGTATGATCCACCGCCCCATAATCCAAAAATATAGGCGGCTGAATATAAACGTAATGATATTTTTTCAGCTTCGTCTGCTACTTTATATTTTCTTATTATCAAATAAGTCGCGTATGCTGCTGTGGCAATCCATGCTAAACCATATATTTTATAGACCATATTAACTGGCTGTGGAAAATAAAAACTATTGAAGAGATATACCATTTTAATGCCGATTAAATGTGTAAAAAATAAAATTGGTAACAGGATGGCTAATAAATAAGCTATACACAAAATAAATTTATGTTTTAAATTATTTATAAGAAGGAGGTGGTGAACTAATAAAGTTGCTACGAAAAAACCTCCTACATGCGCTACGCTCCACCAAAAATACGCATCTTCAGGACTTTTCGAAAGACCAGCTAATCCTTGGCCAATACCCCATATTGAAATAGCTATATTTTGTAACGCAAAGGTTGAGTGTATTTTGTTTTTACCGTAAATTAAAATTGTAACCCCTAAAATAAGGGATGTGGCTCCTAACAGCAACCCTGAGAACGCAAACATATTCATATTATTTACCTTTAGCGTTAAGCAATCGATAAGTTTTTTCCGCCGCCCTCGCAACTCCCGCTATACCGCCTCCGATCTTTGTCCAGTGACTCGATAAGAACAGATTTTTTATCGGGGTGGTAACTTTCATAAATCGTATATCGTCATATAAATTATTCTTACTCCAGCCATATATAGCCCCATGGCTGTTACCTGTATATCGTTCCATAGTTAACGGCGTTGCTATAACTTTCTCGATTATATATTGTTGCAACTTGGGTATAGCTACTTCAGCTCGCTTAATCAGTTTGTCAGCCATTTTTTCTTTCGTGCTCTTATATGTCCGTTTATCTAAACTCTTCCAAAAATCATATCCGGATAACATAGTAATTGAAACTACAGATTTACCTTTCGAGCATAACGTACTTGAAAGGTTGGAATATATAATTACCGATATCGGCGCAAGTTCTATATTATTATTTACTGAGGCATAATACATTTTGGTTAAATCATATCCGGGATTTATAAATACAGCGCTATCATTTATACCAAGTTTTTTCAAATCTACATCTAGACCTAAATATACCCTGAACGCAGAGATGGAAGCCTCTTTTTCCTCGGATTTTTCAAGTAGCTTCGCAACATCTTCATTTTTTTCGGATAACATATCAAAAGTCTTGCGCAAATCTATGTTAGAGATAAAAGCATCCGCTTTATAGCATGTTTTATCGGCAAGCTCTATTCCGATGGCCTTTTTATCGCTAACGTGTATTTTGCATACTTCCGACTCTTTAAGTATTATGCCGCCATTTTTTCTGATAACATTCGCGCATTCGTTAATAAATATCCCCATGCCATATTTTGGGTAATAGCTACCGTTACAGGTATAATCATGCCAGATATAGGCAAACGTTATGGCTGAAAGCATGCTGGGCGGCACACCACAATATACCCAATATTGGGAAATAATCGCTTTTAACTTTTCATTCTTAATAAACTTATTCAGCAAATCTTCGAATGTCGCCTTATAATATTTCATAATATTAGGCGACTTCAAAAGTTTCCTCTTTTTATCCAAAGCATCGATCTCATTATAGATCAGGCCCATCTCATCGATTAATTGATCAATACCTTTTTTTTCATTTTTGAACAGGTTATAAAGTATTTTTTTGTATGCTTTGACATTAGCTTGTGGAAAACGTAAATCATAATCAGGATATATGGATCTGTATAAAACCGCAGGTTTTGTAAAAGGGGATTTTTTCAGCACTCCGCTTTGTTTGAAAATATTGTATACTACTTGCCCATTCTTTATCCCATTCACTGCTTCGATAGCTACATCAAAATCAAATCCGTTTCGTTTAAAACTAGCGCAATATCCTCCGAGATTACTATCTTTCTCAAGAAGTAACACTTTTTTACTCTTGGATAAGAGGGCACCAAGCACCGAGCCGCCTATGCCAGAACCAATTATAATAAAATCATATTTGATCATTTTGAATATAGTTTTTTATCAGTTTTTTATGCGGCCTGATTATTTCACGGTTAAACCTTTTAACGAATTCTCTTCTAAAAATAGGGATTTTCATTAAAGGATACAATATAAAGTTCGTTACTCGCATTTTTATATTATTGTGAGAAAAATCGTAAAGTCCCAGTTTTTTATACGTTTTATGATCTATTTGCAACGCAAATCTAAAATCTCCCCATACATAATCGCGTAATAATCTTGTGCCTGCTATGCCATAAAACATTCTGGATTTTATGTAACGTCTATCGCTCCGCGTGACTATCTGGATTGCCAGATTTTTCAAACGATCGTCTATTTCATCTGAATTTTCACACTCATCTGTTACTATATCCACCAAGCTACCTTGCTGCCATTCTACATAGGCCTCCAACATTTCTCTCAAATTTGAAATTTGCTCCAATGGACCGGATATTATCATTCCTACTTGTTTACCTATAAAAACGGGGACATGATTATTGAAAAAACTTCTATCTAAAAATAATTTCCATGACGAAGATATATATCGGTCTTTAATTTTACCGGCAAAAATGATTATATCCGCCGGTTTTATTTTAGCATTATAAAGCTTTGTAAACTCATCATCATGAACACACTTACTTTCATATCCACAATGATAACAGCCTATGCATCCGTTTTTTATGCCAAGCTTTTCTATATCTATTATTTCGGCATTATTATCAATGCTCTCAACGAATCCATTTACCATTTTGATTAAATTCGATTCGCTTTTTACGCCATCGATTAAAATAACAATTTTTTTACCCCCAACATCGATGACATTTTTTATATTTTTCGGTCTATACAAATTCTCTGATGAAATTATAGGCCTATATCTTTTTGCAACGAGCATTTTTTGCTTTACTGATTCAAAAAAGTACTCAGCAAATGATACCAATTCTTTCCTTTCCTTCTCTTTTAAAAGGCCGAGCCGTTCACCAGAAAAACAACCAATATATTTCATGTTTAAATCATCGCAAATGGCTCGGATATAATTATGCGCTATATTGTCATGGAAATGGATGGATGTGCTAAAAGCGGCCGTATATTTACCGTTAAAAAAACACTCTTTGTTTTTCTCAAAAATTAGTTCTATAAACCTTTTATATTGTGCGGGGATAAGAAGGATATATACTGGGAAAGCCCAAATAACACCATCGGATTGCTCAACCTTATTTAAGATATCCTGCAATATCTTTTCATCTTTTTCTATTTTTTTTATGTTTTTGGAAATCTCTATTATTTCAAATTTATGATAAGGAAATATTTTTTGAATAAACTCGATAGATTTCATCGTAATACTAAGATCGACGCCCAGCGGGCTACCATTCAGCACAACTATTTTCATAAATATTCTTTTGTCAGTTTTATCGGCTCTGCCATGGTTTACTTCTTCACCAACCCATGCTTTATGCATTCTTTAGCTACAAAATTCGCGAGAGCCTTGTTTAAAAGCTTGAATCCTTTATCGTCTATGGCGGTTTGATTGCAAAACTCTACATTCATCTTTTTAAGCTCAATTAACTCGAAATCGCTTTTGGGTAAGAATCCATGCAATATAAGCGCTTTCGGTTTATGGCTCGATCTCATCATCAGCCCGGCGAGCTCTTTCGTATCTTCGATACTGAAAAGGCTTTCATTCATAACCACTATATCGGGTTGATAGTCATACAAAAGATTAAGCCCTTCCCTATCGCCATATACGACCTTTATCTCGTAGCTACCTTCTATCACACCCTGCTCTTTGTCTTCAGGCGTAAGCGCCTGTCCTGCAAAATATACACACATAAGCGCGAACGCCATAGGATTTGGCTCAAGGAATAGGACCTTAGCTTTCGGAGTTTGGGTAATTTCCGGGTCTTTTTCGTTTGTGGAATAAAATCTTGTATCTTTGTCGGATTCTCGTAAAACATATTTGATCCTATCGAGAAGTTTTGATATATCTATGGGCTTAACAAGAAAGCCGTTAACACCAATCTTTTCAACGGCATCTTTTGACTCTTTATCATATGCGGTTATTACGATTACCTTGGTCTTAGGGTGTTCTTTTCTGACCTTCTTTAGGATGGTAACACCGTCTATGCCGGGCATATTTATATCGAGTAGTATCAAGTCGATATTGTGAATAGAGTCTATGACTTTTGCGGCTTCGGTGCCGTCGAAAGCGGTAAGCATATCATACCCTAAAGCCGAGAAAAATCCTTTCAGGGTCTTGGTTAGATCGACTTCGTCATCCGCTACCAGTATCACGCCTTTTTCATTATTTTCTCTCATTGTTATTATTTTCCTTTTATTATGTTAATATCTATTAACTGCCATTTGATAATCATATATAAAGCAAAGTATACACGATTTCATCCAGGGAAGCAAATGCGTCTTGTTTTTTTTCAGATGGGCTATCTGCTCGTTTACAAGCGGCATGGCCTTAGGCGGGGTGCCAGACGCGTCTCATTCATATTGCGAAAAACGAGACGCACCTCCTTTTTTTATAAAGCAGAAACTATTTTTACCTTGATCATCCCGCTATTATCGCTATAATCGTAATCGCTCACCCAGAACCTTACCCTTTTGTTCTCCGTAAGCGTAAACTTTAGGAAAGTCCCGGCAATGTTTTCTTTCACAGCTTTTATCGCTTGCTCCTCAGCATCTGTCTGACTATGCGCGGGTGGGTTAGGCTCAAAGTAAAGCGTTCCAATATTAGGATAATCCTGGCCGCCATTTACATCGGTTCCTACCGCTACTCCAATAAGCCATTTGTAGTTGGGATTTATTGGATAACAAAGTGTAATCGCGCCACCCTCCACCTTGACTATGTAATCACCTTTTTTTAAATCGAGCACTGTTCCTTGCGAACTTTCCGCAGGGATAGTTATCGTTTGTTCAAAAGCGTAAAGAGAGGCGGAGAAAAGAAGCATACATAAAATCAAGCTCGAAACAAATATCAAAGATTGCTTCGCTCCCTTCGGCCGCTCGCAATGACGAACTTTTTCAACAGTCTTAAGTTTACACATCTTTTTCTATAACCTCGCTATTTTGGGTTACAAAATATGTAACGCTTCCAGAAGTAATCTGCCAGTAAGGATAGAAAGGTGATTGCGAAGGACCACCCGGTTCCCAGACTAATTCAGCCGTCGTTCCATCGTTTTGCAAAATACAATTTACCGAGGATGCCAATCGCAACGCTTCAGCTTTTGTTACCTGTATAAAACGTGTCGATGTAGTTACCCACGAGGCTTCTTTAAAACTTCCATCAGCCGCATCGATAATTATAGCGGCATAGGTAAGAAACTGTCCGTTGACATATTTGTCGAATGGTATAAGGTAATAGTAAGTATTTTCTTTATCGGTACGCCGGACCTTAACAAAGCTTCTTGCCTGGCTACCGTCAAATGCCTTCACGAAATTATCATCCGTTAGAAGCGATGAATCTACAATCTTTTTCCAATCGAGCTTAAATGATGACTGGCTGTCAGAGCTAAAAACCGAGCTTAATGAAGTCGCGCTAAGCTGTGATTGAATATCGTTTTTAAGATCAACCACCAAAGCCGCATCATAAAGATGTTTCTTGGCATTTTCTATTCTGGCTTCAGCATCGGACAATCCGTCAGGAATTTCTTTAGCGAGTGTTTCGGAAATAGTTATTATAGCGAGTGTTTCTTCGTTTACCTTTGCTTCTGCCGTTTGCACTTCAGCATCACTTTCAACTTCAGGTGGTTCGGCTACTTGCAAATATTTTCCATTATAGGCATCGGAGGTCACGACAGGCAGGAAGAATGTTTCCTGAGCCGCCTTTGCCGTTACATATAAATCCTGGCCTATCCCGCCCGACGCAGGGTCTGTCAACCATAAGCCATATACTGTAAAATTCGGGGTATACCATGGGTTTGTATGCGGCTTGGGTATCGGATTTTCAGTTGTAGCGGCGCCGTTTACGATAAGCCAATGGTTATATGTCCCATACGCGGGAACAACGGGGGGAGTGTTTGGCCATGCGGCGAGATCGCCGTCTTTCCACCAGGAATCAATAGTTACAGGATACGCCATCCAGTGGATCACGTCTCTCAAATACTCGGCAAACTTATCGCTCGCGAATGATTCTACGCTAAAATTATATCCTTTGGACACAATACCATAACCAGTTGTATCAGTTGAATCATAAGGGTCGTAATGTCCAAGCACATGATACATGCCTACAGGATCTATCTCCGTTATAGTAGAATTTATCGAACTATTATATTTATGTCCGTAGTCATATATCTCTTCTTGAGTCAAGCTAGTGCTAACACCATCACGGATATAATTTAATATCATCTGAGCGCATGCGGCACCGCTATAATAATCCGTAATTTGGGCATACGCAGGCTTTAGATGAAGCACCCAGCCTAAAAATACTGAAACACTGCTACTACCTGCATTACCCGCCAAGTCTTGAGCTGAAGCGGTAACTTTGTTTGGGCCGCCTACTACTATGACATCCGTTATCGAGAAGCTTCCATCCGTGCCTACTGTCGGCGTGTAAACAGTCCCTTCGACATTTACGGAAACACTGCTAACGCCTGATAATGTATCTGTCGCTGTGCCGGTAACGGTTACGGGACTTGCGCTAACAGCGGCTTCGTTAGCAGGACTTGTAATGCTTACTACAGGATGTGTTTTATCCAGTTTTATTGCTGATAGCGTTTTGTGCGGCGTTTCTTCATTGCCTGATTTATCGATACTCCAATATTCCAATATGTTGTTAGCGCCCTCCGTAGATATAAGAGGCTGGCCTGCTATGCTAACGGCGAGCGTATCTCCGCCATTAATTTTATAGTAAGTCTCTTTTATATCAGATGCCGCATCGGTAGCAGATAAGGTAATGGTAAGGTTGCTATTATGCCAAAGTCCGTCATAATCAGTTTGCGTCTCGGGCCCAGTCGTATCAAGAGACACGGTTACATTAAAGGTATAGCCCGTCACGGCGAAAACCTCTGCATTGGCAAACATTAAGGTAACCAGTAACACAATGAGTGTCTTTTTCATATACCGCCCTCTATGCAATACCTATTTCGTAGCCTCTCCTACGCTGAAAAGTAATTTACTTCTTATTCCGAGCCCTAACGATTCGCCTATAGTGTGAGACCATATAAAGACGTGAAACTTTCTTCCAAGGTATTCTTTTTTATACGGAATGTTAATAACCACGTCCGTCTGGGCCTTACCGTTAGGCTCAATCATAAATGAAGTCTTCTCCAACTTTATCCAGTCCACGCTGGGAATGGGTTCATAGCCTTCCTGAACCTCACCCCCCTCGGGCGCCAAGACTTCGATCTTTATTTCTACGACGTTATCGCTATTATTCTCGATAACTAACGGAAACTGGGAGTCTTTTTGCATACTGTATTCCACGCCCATGGGAACATTCTCAAGCGCAACCTTACCAAAGCTTGTCCTTAACCCATTGGCTTGCGATAAATCAGGATACAGTAGTCCCATTCCCAGAATAGCGATACCGGCGACAGCTTTTTTACATGACAATAAGCGCCACCTTTTCTGACTAATCAACGGTCGCGCTAAGGGTAACGGCTATGGTCTTCTGGCTCGGCGACGATGTGCCTGTCGGAGTCTCTATCTTTAACCATATACTTCTTTCTTCATTATAAGGAACGGCGGATCCTGTTTTGTCGCCGGCAAACTGCGTTGTCGATGCAGGCGTAGAAACTGTGGTCAAAGCATTCGCTGTCCCCCAAGTAACTACATCAGCCGTAGTAGCAAAAGCGGCGCTTAATCTATACTTGTCAAAATCCGGGGCGGTAGTTACCGACGTCCAGCCCGAAGGATCGGATAGACTAAGCGAATATGTCTCGGTGCTCCCGGAACCGGTGTTCTTTACTACAATCGCGTTTGATGAAACGGCAGAGCTATTGGCGCCTTTTATTCCGAAGTCAATAGGCCCGCCCGTCACCATAATATCGGCTGACGTCGCTATTGAAATCGTTACGTTAAAGCTCGCCGAGTTTGCTGCAAAAGCAGGCGCGGATACCACTGTCAAGAGTGCTATCGCACCTATTGCCATCCATAAATACTTTTTCATTTCACACCTCTCTTTTTTACAACATTTGATTGTATTTACTCCTCCCACGAGGAGCCACTGTTTTTATTTTTTTCTCTCACCCCCTCCTAATGAATATTAAGAAGCTTCAGCATTTATTGTAACTTCGATAGAATGCGTGGCGCCCTTGGTAGTGTCTTTCGAAGGCGCTTTTAAATCAAACCATAAGCTTCTTGTGCCACCAGCTGAAACCGACACTCCGTTTTGCGCTAAACGGCTACTTCCGAACCTTAGAGAAGTCGCGACATCAGCGCTATTGGATAAAATAACGTCATCGCTACCTACTTCATTAAAATAAGTAGCGTCTATGCCTGTTTCCGAGCTACCTGCAAAAATCGCGCTTAACACAAATATATCTATACCTACACCATCCTTATCGGAAGCACTTGCCCAGCTCCCCTGGCTTGTTATTTTTAAATCATAAGATTGAGGACCATCACCGCTATTTGTTATTATTATTTTGCTAGAACTATCAGAGATATGTTCAGATCCCGCTTCTTTATTTAATAACTGCCAATCCGCATGGTCTATAGATATGCCAAGAGCCTGGAACATATACACAGGGCCTACTGACGTTACCTTTTTATACTCATTGCCGGTGGTATCTACCGCTGTAACGGCGTAATAATATGATTTGCCGAATACTCCTGTAGTATCTACATAGCTCGTTACTGTTTTATTAACAATCGATTGGCTTATAGGCGCCATCCCTGTAACATTAGTCATGACGCTATCCGAGCGGTAAATATTAAAGTTGTGGAAATCTCCTCCTGTATCATTAAATATATCCCAGGTTATCGTAATGTTTTCCATGGCACCTTTGGCTGTTGTTACATTTACGGTGCCAGGCGGAGTGACATCAATAGTAAAACTATCTGCGGAAGAATACAGACTTTCGTTGCCTGTTAGATCTTTCGCGCTAACATGCCACCATATTCTTCCTTCAGGTAAATTCGATACTGAAGTATAATTTGTATCGGAAGCGTATCCGTCAAATAGAAGGGTTGAAAAATCGCTCGCACTGGCAATTTGAACGTGATATAAAGACGCGCCTATAGAGGCATTCCATGTCAATGTCGGTTTTTGATTATTGGTCGGATCAGGTGAATAGGCTATGAGAGTAACCGGTGCTGGGGGTACCAGATTAATGATAAAACTACTACTACTTGAGAACGATTCTTCATTACCCAGGGAATCTATAGCGGCTACTCGCCAGTATATCGTACCTTGAGGCAAGGCCACAGTAGGTGTGTATGTAGGAGAGGCACTACTGCTGTCATTAACCAATAGAGCGCTAAAATCTGATGCACTACTTATTTGAATATTATAATGCGCCGCGCCATTAACAGCGTTCCATGTCAATATTGGCTTCTGATTATTCGTAAGATTAGGACTGTATGAAATCAATGTCGGGACAGAGATAGAACTAGTAGTAAAGCTCCACACGCCGCTAAGTGCTGATAACCCCGTATTATCTATCGCCTTTACTTGCCAATAATATGTTTTATTATAGCCAAGGGCCGGGGAAGTATATGACGAAGATGACTGATTCTGTGATATCAAAACAGAGGGATCCAAATTCGCAACCAATTCCTGGTTGTCACTAAAATACACATTATAAGTTAGTGGGTTTGATTGCGGATCACTCCCAGTCCAGGTCATGGAAACCTCAAGGGGAGTCCCTAAATTAGCTTGATTAGTAGCGCCTGACGCCGGCGTTGGATTGGTAGGCGGATTAGGCGGTAAATTAATAATTTGCATTGTAACCGGGATAAGTGTGGTGATGCCATCAAAACGAACGACGACATTGCCCGAATACGACCCCACGCTAAGTTTGCTCGTGTTAACAATATTAACTCCTATTGTCCCGGTGGGAGCTGTCGTCCCTCCAATATAAAGATTTGATAATGATAACTGGATCCAAGGCTGATCGGCTGAAAAGGTAACCGAAATTGGAATCCCGGTAACCTCTCCGGTCATCTGAGTGGTCAGCTTCTGGGTAAGGTTTGATCCGAAATCCAGGCTTGGAGGTGTAAAAGTAAGATCTTTTGTAAGAACTCCTACCATTTGCCCAAGAACATCAAAATTAGAGCCGTTGTTATATTGATAGGCAACAAAAAACTCATTGCCTGTAGCATTGTATGCGGCAATACCATTTTGCAACTGCATGCCGCTTACTGAAGCGATGCTTAAAGGTTGCTGGATAACTTTGGTTAGGGTGCTTGGTGAAACACGCAAACCCAGTATGTCTTGTTCGTTACTTCCAGTCAATGAAGATGTAAGTGTAATAAAATATTCATTATTAGTCGAGTTATACGCCAACGATGGCCCCAAATAACTGCTCCCACTGGAAGCATAATAGGTATACGAGTAGGCCGGGACCGCGGCGGAGGATATGGTTTGGACTCCAATAGCATATGACACGCCGGTGCCTAAATAATCATACTGAAAAACCATCGCGTACTGATTCAGGCTGGGATTATAAACCACGTTAGGCAAATATGCTTTTTGAGGAAGACCGGTTAGCTTGCCGCTGGTAACGCTCCCTGCGCTACTAATACCAAACACAGCTATGCTATAAGTGCTGGATAAATCAGTATAGCCACCAACGACTAAATATTGATTTGTCTGGGAATTAAAGACAACTTTAGGATTTTGAATAGTATTAGGATAATATGAATAATCTTTGCCGACCACACAGTTACCATTGGCATCCAAAATAATTAAAATCAGGTCATTTGTTCCATTGCCGGCATAATTACTTGCATAAGCGATCAGGTACTTATTTTCCGTAGAATTATAAACAATGGATGGTGTGATCTCCGCAACGCCCGGGGAATTAATTAAAGAATTAATGGTCACGGGACCGCCCACGAGCGCACCTGCCGCGGATACTCTCTGCTCTGCTATCTGTGTTATCCCCGAGCTATTAGTATATTGGCAGACAACCATATATTGGTTTGTGGTGCTATTCCAGGCAACTTGCGGTTTATTTTCGATATAACCGCTATTGAATATAGGAAACGCGCTTCCAGCCGGCTGACCGGATGCTGAAATGAATTGACCATAAATGTCGATATTCGAACCGTTTCCGGAAACATCGTTTTCATAAACTACGAAAAATTGACTGGAAGTACTGTTATATACTTCCGCGACGTTATCTTCATTATTCGAAGAGTTCGCAATGTTAACAGACGACCCTATCCTGGCAAAATTAAGAAAGGTAATCGAACTGGAGGATTGTATAGTAGACAATTCGGTACCAACTGAGTCAAACGCTACAACCGCATAATAATAAACCGTGCCAATAACAGTTGTATTATCCACATAACTTACCGTAGCTACATTGGAAATAGTCGTTAAAGGCGTTAAACCCGATAGACTTGTGATAGCGCTGGTCGATCTATAAATAGCATAATAGCTAAATACCCCCTGCCCCTGATATCCGGTCCAATTCACTGATATTCCATTGAGTTGAGAACTTACGTCGGTAGTCAAGCTGGGGATGACAGCCGTGCCCGATAAGCTGACACTAACACTGGGAGTATCAGGATCATTGGACTGAACAGTTAAGTTGCCCGTTGGGTTAGTACCGATAAGTGCTGTCAGGGTGACATTGAATACTGCCTGAGCACCCGAGAGAATAGTCGCGGTTTTAGGACTTACCGTAAATACGGCGTTATCGGTAGAAACGTTTGTTATATCAAGAGAGGCGTCCCCCGTATTATAAACCGTCAATTGATTTGTGGTAGGAGTCCCGGCCGGGACTGAACCAAAATCGATAGAGCTTACTGCCACTCCGATATGAGGCGCAGGGCTGGTCTTTTCACTGATTTCCATAATGGGCCTATTGGCTTCATCATAGGTCAGGTCCTTAACAGCGCCGTTAGGCATGATGATCTTGGTAAGCTTATTGTTAACGTCATAAGTATATTGTGTAACGCCACTGGCGGCATCTTTCACAGTAACCAAGTTATTATTATTGTCATAACCATACGTGGTCACGTTATTATTACCATCGATCACAGTCGCTAAATTGCCATTAGCGTCATAGGTATAATTGACACTTCCGGCTGTTGTCGTGATCTTTTTAATTCTATCCACATTATCATAATAAAATGACGTTGCGTCCCCGCCAGTATCGGAAACAGTAGACAGGCGTGATAAGGTATCGTAAGTTTTACTTGTCTGATAGCCACTGGGCGCGGTTACGGCCAAAGGCATTCCGTTGGCGTCATAAGTCATATTAACGGTTCTGCTCGTTTCATCCGTAACTGAAAGCAGGTTACCATTGGAATCATAGGTGTATTTTGTGACATAGTTGGGGTCGTAAGAATAACCTATAGAGCTTGGTGGCAGTGTCGGAGTCGTAGGCGTCGTCCAGTCCAGCGTAACAACGGTTAGCGTCTCGGTCATTCGATTATTTGAGTCATATACATAGACCGTATCATTGCCTAACTCATTACGTGTCGCGATCAGGTTTTTATTGGCATCATAGAAAAAGAACTTCTGTCCCCCATTGGCATCCTTCATGTACCAGACGTTACCAAAGCTGTCATACAAATAACTGGTAGTCTGGCCATTGGTATCAGTGACAGTGCTTGGGCCAAAATTATTAACATCATACACAATATTAGTCGTATTGTTCAGGAAATCTACAATTTGCGCCAGATGGTGATTCTCATCAAAATATTGAGTGGTAGTCGCGCTATTGGAATCGGTAGTCGTCGTCATGCTGTCCGCAAGATCGAAATTGGAAGAATATTGAGCGGAACCCACTATTTGAGATATAGCGCGGTTGTAATCATCGTACACGGCCTGATAAGAAGTATTATTTTTAGGATCAATGATCTGGGTTACATGTAGATCCGCATCATAGACATACGTGGTTGTTTGATTGGCGGCGTCTACGACGGTGTTTAATTGGTCATTGGAATAATAAGTATAGGTAACTGTTTTAGATCCGGGCCCAACAGCGCTCGTTATATTATTACCTGTATAGTTTAAAGTAATCGCCCTGCCATTTTGATGCGTAATGGATATCAGATTTGAACCGTTATAAGCATAATTAATTGCGATGCCATTTCTGTCCGTGACACTCGTCAGCAATCCTGAGCTGTTAAAGTTGGCCTTACCTATATTAAGGCAATCTAAGGTAAATGTCCCGTCCTGGTTATCGATCAGGATATGGCTACCGCCTTCCCTCATATATACAGGCTTACTATTAATATTCAGCCCTTTTAGGACGTAAAGATACTCATTCTGCCCTTCTCTGACGTAAATCTGATCATTGGCGCTCACCGTAAATGCGCTATTCCCGAAAGTATAGTTCTCCGGCGTGCTCGGGAATCGTATGGCAAAAGGCGTGATCTGCCATCCATACCCAAATCCGGTAGATTTGTCGTAAAAAGAATTATAATACCTGACAAGCTCAAGTGAATTATCCCCCAGCACAGGAAAGGACATATCCACTTTAGATCCCCTGACACTGCCGTCTTTTTGTGAACGGGTAAATGACTGCGCGATAGCTGTGAATTGTTCCGTGTTACCGCTTGGATCCTCAGCGCTAAAATCCCAGCTAAAATCGGTGTCACTTGTTCGGGCGGTAATAGCGGCTTCACTGGCTGTAGTTGCCACTGCATTAGTAGAACTTGCAAAATTAGTATCGTCTAACTTATAAATAACTCCGCCTATGATGGTGAGTGAATAAATCTTTAAACCATTAGTCCAGCTTGTGACGACTGATGTCTGGGGTGTGTATTGCGGTGTTGTTCCAGCCGCGGGGACATAATTGGAGAAAAACGACAGATCGAAAGGAATGTTATTATCTTTGATCCACTTTACGACAGCCGTGATTTTGCCCAGCCTGGTTAACTGCTGTAATATAGGAAACTCGGTGGCATAGGCATCGTAGTTTTGTGTCACCTGTGCGGCAAAGGCTTCAGCATAAGTGTCACCGGTAACGTCGTTTTTGTATTTCGATTCGGTCAATAATTGCATTGTAGCCTGACTAAACTCCATGGCAGAGCCATCCGCGGATTGTGCAAGCGTTATCTCTT
>JAQVUX010000011.1 GCA_028699255.1 Candidatus Omnitrophota bacterium
GCGATATTGGAATTGAAGAATACCCTCCAGGGCTTCTTCACATTCATCCTCATAAAAGCCAAAGATATCGGCAAAGAGATAACCGCCTTCATGCTCCGCCTCACCGAAACCGGCAGATCGCTGTAAATATATCAGGAACCCGGGCTATTTTTGCTTGCGTTTTTTCGGCTCTGCGAAAAGAAGCATATTATAGATAACCTCGCAGGTTGCATGTTGCCTTTGTGCGTTAACCTGCGAGGTTGGTTAGTTGAACCGCGCCATTTAACCGCGTAGGTAGCGAGATAACCGCGGAGGTTATTTGAGTAAAATAACTGGCCAACCTACGCGGTTAGACATGAGACTCCGCGGTTAAGGGTAGCGAGATAATCGTAGCGAGATAACCGCGTAGGTTATTTGAGTAAAATAACTGGCCAACCTACGCGGTTAGACATGAGACTCCGCGGTTATCTACGCGCGAAGATAAAAAATTGACTTAAAGCTACCTGTCAGGTATACTTATAATGTAGCTACAAATAGAGCTACATTAGGGGGTGAAGAAAATGACACTTGCGACAGCATTATTAAGAGCTCCTAGAATAGGAGCCAGGGAGTTTCGGAACAAAGCGTGCTCGTTTATTAATATGGGCAAAGCCTATCTTATAACCGAACACGGGCATCCGGCCGGTGTGTTTCTACCGTATGGAGATGCGCTTGAGCTCGTTGACATTATAGATGAGCTTAATGACAAAAAGGCTCTTAAGATCATAGCAGAGGGTAGAAGGGCTATTCGCAAAGGCGTGCGCGGGGTACTACTTTCCGATTCGCTGAAAAAACGAGGGAAGCGTGTATAAAGTTAAGTTTCCGAACGTTTCTATCGAAAAGAAATTTTACAAAGAACTCGAAGCTATAGAGCCTAAGCATATACAAGATGAGATACTCGATGAAGCGTTAGCCCTAGCGAATGACCCGCGGCCAAAAGGCGAGCCGAAGATTAAGCCACCCATCGAGATATATAACTTTATAGCGCAATATAGGCTGACGATAGAAAATTACCGCGTTCTATACGATGTCGATGATCGTATAAAGACCGTGTGGATACTGGGCATCAGAAAAAGAAACGAGAGGACTTACAGGTAGTCTTTTCTTGACAGATAGGCAGGGTAACAATATGGGTTGTGAAAAATGTGAAAAAGCACAGTCAGGAGAGTGTGTCTACGCTTGTCAAGAAAGTGGAGCAGTCCCTGGCTTCATCACTTGCCAAGATGGCCACCTCAGCCTCTAAGGATAAGATGATATTCACGGCCTTAGGTTACGATAGGAAAGACGCGCCCGCGATATTGGAATTGAAGAATACCCTCCAGGGCTTCTTCACATTCATCCTCATAAAAGCCAAGGATATCGGCAAAGAGATAACCGCCTTCATGCTCCGCCTCACCGAAACCGGCAGATCGCTGTAACCCTCCCGCCTTGAAAAGGACACCGCCTTGAAAAGGACTTGTATAATACGGAAAATAAGGTATAATTGTAATAAATAGCTATTTAACATTTAGGAGCATATGCTACTAAAACTGAAACCGATATATGTTCAGCGGTCTCTTCTGGAAAAGGGAATGCGGCTCTTCTCGCCGTCTGATTTCCAGCGTGCCTTTGGTGTGTCTTTATCAGCGACTCAGTGGTTTATTAAAAGCCATAGCCATGACCTTTTTCTTAAAGTAAAAAACGGGCTTTATGCCCTGCGCGCAGATCCGCCGCAGGAAGAGGCTATCGCAAACCGGCTATATGCGCCAAGTTATATCTCTTTTGAATATGCCATGGCCAGATATGGCATTATACCTGAATCTGTCTATGCCGTAACATCCGCTACGACGCGTATTACCCGTGAGTTCATTGTCAATAACAAATCTTTCGCGTATTCCCGGATTAAGAAGCAAGCTTACCGCGGTTATAAGGTAGAGAAAATAGGGGATGTGACCGTCCTTATGGCTGAACCGGAAAAAGCCCTCGCGGATTATTTGTATTTTGTAGATCTTAAACGGAAAAGCTTGAACGAGCGTCTTAATGTCCGCAAGTTAAAGAAAAAGGTATTCATAGAATACGCCGGTCTTTTTGGCAGATCGAGTCTTGTAAAACTGGCCAAGGAAATTATATGATTGAAAAAAGACAGGTTCTGAAATTCGTTGAGCTCTGGCAGACGACTCTTGATAACGTTGTGCGGGAATATTTTCAACAGTTATTTCTATCCCGTCTATACGAGGAGAAAGGTTCCGACAGATTGCTTTTTAAGGGAGGTACGGCTTTACGTATTGTATGGCAAAGCCCGCGATTTTCCGAAGACCTTGATTTTACAGGCACAGGCATTACCGTAAAAGAGATTGAAGCCCTTATGGAAGGGGTTCTTGCCAAAATGGAAATGGAAGGTATTCAATCTGAAATAATTGAGTCGAAAAGCACCTCGGGCGGGTATCTCGCAATATTTGAATTTGTAACAAACGAGTATAAGAGCCGGATCCAGGTCGAAGTTTCTCTGCGAAGCGGCAAAAAAGGGTTGGGGGCGGCTACGCTAGTCCGGTCCGATTTGGTTATGCCATATACGCTTATCCATCTCAAAGAGGATATTCTTGTTAGTGAAAAGATTAATGCCTGCCTCACTCGAGGCAAGGCGCGTGATTTTTACGACCTTTATTTTATTCTCCGGAGCCGTATGGCTTTTAAGGAGGCGTTTATTCAGGATAAACAATTGAAGTCGAAAATCATCGAAGCCATCAAATCCAGACAGCTGAACTTCAGGAGCGAACTCAAGACATTTCTTCCTATAAGTCAGCATATGGTAATCAAAGGTTTCCCTAAGACGCTGTTGGCGGAAATCGAACGCAACCTGGCGGGATGATGGTACGGCACGATTCTTATGCGGACCAAATTAGAGCGTAAGTTAAGATAGGAGGGAAAAGTATCCGGAAAATATTAGACTTACTGTAACCCCTCCCGCCTGAAATTACCCGTAGAATTATCGCCGATTTTGGGGTATACTACCCTCATGGAAAACTTCTTCCAGATATTACTCCATTATACATATGAAGTGATCCCCGCGTTAGCAGTGGGATTTCTTATCAGCGGTTTTGTCCATGAGCTAATCCCGGAAGACAAGGTCCTGAAATATTTGGGCACCGGCGGGCTTAAGCCCATCCTCTATGCGACCATAATCGGCACTTTTTTACCGGTCTGTTGCTGGGGGTCGCTTCCGATAGCGGTAAGTTTTTATAAAAAAGGAGCTAAGCTGGGGCCGGTGCTCGCTTTTTTAGTCGCCACTCCCGCCACCTCTATCAGCGCGCTTCTTGTCGCCTACAGCGTCCTGGGCCTGGGATTTACCGTCTATATATTTTTCGCGGTTATAATAATGGGGGTATCTATAGGCCTCCTCGGGAACATTATAAAATACACCCCGAAGCCCATAGAAAAAATAGCGTGCCCGCATTGTGAGCTGGATCCGAAGCATGAACTGCTTCACAGGGAAAAGACGACAAAAGAAAAGTTGATTGACGCATTAAAATATGCTTTTATAGATCTACCGAAAGAGATAGGGCTTGAGCTTTTAATAGGCCTCATTCTGGCCGCGTTCGTCGCCACTTATATGCCCTTAGGCCATCTTATCAAGGCGTATCTAAGCGGCTGGTTTGGCTATGTGTTCAGTGTCGTCTTCGGGCTTCTCATGTACATCTGCTCGACGGCGAGTGTTCCATTGATCGATAGTTTGATGAAGCAGGGCATGAACGCGGGCTCTGCGATGACCTTGCTTTTGATGGGGCCCGTCGCAAGTTACGGCACGATCTTTGTATTGAGAAAAGAGTACGGCATGAAGGTACTGCTGGTTTTTCTCACCGGGCTTATAATTTCTTCGTTATTGCTGGGAATAGGTTTTCAGTTATTACGATATTAAAAAAGGGGCCATGCTGTGGCAAATGAAAAACTGCTGATAGTCGACGACGAAAAGGATTTTGTTGATATGGTTGCCGAACGTCTTTCGGCAAAAGGTTTCGAGATAGTCGAGGCGTTCGACGGCAAGGAAGGATTTGAAAAGGCGCATTCCGAGAAGCCGGATCTCATAGTGCTCGACGTAATGATGCCGGAGATGAGCGGATACGATGTGTGCAGGAAACTTAAAATAGAAGATGGTTATAAAAAGACGCCGATTATAATGCTTACCGCGAAGTTCCAGCCCAACGACCTGGAATTCGGTAAAGAGATGGGCGCGGACGCGTATCTGACCAAGCCTTTGGAATTAGACCAACTGCTTCTTACGATAAAAGCGCTTTTACGGATAAAGCGGATAAAAAAAGGAAGAGAGGCGAAGAATCCATGAAGACGACGAAGATATTTATAGCGGTTATCCTGGTATTGGCGGCTGTATCGGCGACATTCGTATTCAGCGCCATTGCCCGCGCGCAGGATCAGGGGGGCGATCAATCGGCTATTTTGAGTAAGCTCGACCAGGTGTTGACAAGCCAGAAGGATATAATGGACCAAATGGCCTCTATCAAAAACGAACTGGCCATAATAAAGATAAGGGTCACCCAACAGACATAAGTAGAAGAGGTGTATATGGCGGGTGAAAATATTTCGTACGTGGTGGCGTTCGCGGCAGGGTTTTTGACTTTTCTCTCACCGTGTTTATTGCCGATAATACCGCCCTTTATAGCCTACATAACAGGTGTATCGCTGGGTGACATGGCGCTTCCGGCGAAGGCGGCCGCGGCTAAGAGGAAGGCAATCGTCCATTCGCTTATATTCTGCGCCGGGTTTTCGATAGTATTTATATTGTTAGGCCTTACCGCGACATTCATCGGCCGCGCGCTTTTTCAATATCAAAAGGCCATACAGATAGGCGGCGGGATACTCGTAATATTATTCGGGCTGTACCTGACCGGCGTACTCAAATTCGCTTTTCTGGGTAAAGAGCTGAAGATGCGGGTGACCTCCGGCGCGTCGAGTTACCTGGGCTCGTTCCTCCTGGGCGTGACGTTCGCGGCCGCATGGACGCCGTGCGCCGGGCCGATACTCGGGTCTATATTAGTAATGGCCGGGACCAGGACGACTACCATCGAAGGCGCGAAGCTTCTTACCGCGTATTCGTTAGGGATCGCGTTGCCGTTTGTCATGACGGCCATCCTTATAAATACGTTCGTCGCGCATTTTAATAAAGTTAAAAAGTTCATGGGTGTGGTAAATATTGTAGGCGGGATATTCCTTATTATAGTAGGAGTTTTTCTCATAATGAAAGGAGCCGTATGAAAAAAATGATGTTCCAAAAATTATTGTATATTTTCGCGGCGATATTTTTATTAAGCGCCTGTTCTGCCGGGAATGCCGTAGAGATCGGGCAGGCGGCCCCTGATTTTACCTTAAACGATACGGATGGACGCCCGACGAGCCTTGCCGGATTCGGCGGCAAAGTTATAATACTGAATTTCTTCGCCAGCTGGTGCCCGCCATGCAGGAGTGAGATACCGGATTTTGTGGAACTGCAAAAAACATACGGCGATAAAGGGTTTACGTTTATAGGGGTAAGCCTTGTGGATCCGAAGACGTCGAAAGATTTTGCCGAAAAAATGGGCATAAACTATCCGGTCTTAGTCGATGATGGTAAGGTGAGCACTCTTTACGGCCCGGTCAGGTCGATACCGACGACGTATTTGATAGATAAGAATATGAAGATAGTGAAGATGTATATAGGCTCGAGAGACAGGGCGACGTTCGAGAAAGATATTAACGAACTGCTCTAAAAATAACCGAGCCAACCTGCGCGGTTGGCATGGAGGATGGTATGGATAAAACGAATATCGAAAAAGCGTTAGACAAGATTCGCGGCGTGTTACAGCAGGATGGCGGTGATATCGAGCTGGTCGGAATAGATAAAGGCGTGGTGCAGGTGCGGCTTAAGGGTGCTTGCGCGGGCTGTCCGATGAGCCAGATGACGCTCGCCAATTTCGTCGAGGCGGAACTTAAAAAAGCGGTGCCTGAGGTTAAGAAAGTGCAGGCTGTCTAAAATCCACCCCGGGGTGGAATATTATGATAATAACAAAGCAAAAAGAGTTTAAAGACATACTGGAATATCTATCGCCCGCGAAGTCGGTATTCATTATCGGTTGCGGCGAGTGCGCGACTACGTGCAAAACCGGCGGCGAAGAAGAGGTAAAACAGATAAAGCTCGCGTTAGAAAAAACCGGCAAGACCGTTACCGGGTACGCGGTGCCTTCCGCGCCGTGCATCGCGGCGAAGGTGAAGCTCGAGCTCGCGAAAAGCCGTAAAGTAATAGAGTCCTCCGACGCTGTGCTTGTCTTAGCCTGCGGGCTCGGCATACAGTCGGTGAAAGAAAATCTGCGCTTCGCCGGGCCGATTCACGTCGGGTGCGACACGTTGTTCATGGGGGCGGTAGATTCCGCCGGAGCGTTCCTCGAGAAATGCTCCGCGTGCGGAGATTGCATGCTCGAACTGACGGGGCTCATCTGCCCTGTTACGCGTTGTCCGAAGGCGCTTATGAATGGGCCGTGCGGCGGACAGGATAAAGGAAAGTGCGAGGTTAATAGGGATAAGGACTGCGCGTGGATATTGATATATAATGAATTGAAAAAACAGGGCAAGCTCGACCTTTTGCGCAAGATAAAACCGCCCAAGGACCATTTGAAAACAGCAAAGCCGAGAGTAGCGCACCTTTAAGGGTGCGCTACGAGTGTGGATGACTTCAGGAGAAGTGCATATGAAAAAAGTTTACATGGATAATAACGCGACCACGAGGGTGCGCGATGAGGTTATAGAGGCGATGTTGCCGTATTTCGGGAAAGTCTACGGCAACGCCTCGAGCATACACCAGTTCGGCAGGGGCGCCAGGACGGCCGTAGACGCGGCCAGGCAGAAGGTGGCCGCGCTCATAGGTGCCTCGAGCGGCGAGGAGATAATATTCACTTCGGGCGGGACGGAAGCGGACAACTTCGCGATAAAAGGCGTCACCTCCGCGCTCCGGGCGAAAGGTAATCACATCATCACCTCCACTATCGAGCATCACGCGGTGTTGAATGCATGCAAGTTTCTCGAAAAAGAAGGCTGTAAGGTAACGTACGTCGGGGTGGATGAATACGGTGTCGTAAAATTGGACGAACTTAAAAAAGCTATAACGGACAAGACGATACTTATAAGCATAATGCACGCCAATAACGAAGTGGGCACTATCGAGCCGATAGAAGAGATAGGCAAAATAGCCAAAGAGCGCGGTATATATTTTCATACCGATGCCGTCCAGGCCGTCGGGAAACTGCCGATAGACCTGACAAAACTGAACGTCGACCTTCTTTCGCTCTCCGGCCACAAGCTCTACGGCCCGAAGGGCGTCGGCGCGCTTTATATAAGGAAAGGCACTAAGATAACCCCGCAGATGCACGGCGGCCATCATGAAATGGGCAAGCGCGCTGGTACGGAAAATGTTCCCGGGCTGGTAGGTTTGGCCTGCGCGTGCGAACTTGCCGCAGGCGAGATCGCCTCCGAAGGTAAAAAGCTCACGGAACTCAGAGATTATTTTTATAAAGGCATAATTTCACGGATTACGGATGTGCGGCTGAACGGGCACCCGGAAAAGCGGCTGGCAAATACACTCAACGTCGGGTTCAAATACCTCGAGGGAGAATCGATAATACTGAATCTCGACATGGAAGGCGTCGGGGTCTCTACCGGCTCCGCCTGCACGTCGGGCTCTCTCGAACCGTCTCACGTCTTAACCGCGATGGGCATTGACCCGGCGGAGACTCAAGGGTCGGTGAGATTTTCACTCGGCAGGGACAATACGAAAGAAGACGTCGATTATGTTCTGGAGGTTTTGCCGCCTATAATAAAGCGGCTTCGCGCGATGTCGCCGTTGTATGAAGATAAGATGAGGAAAGGTTAAAACGTAAAGATATCAGGAGGATGTATGGACGGCCAATATTCAGATAAGGTGATGGAACATTTCAGGAATCCCCGCAACGTGGGCGAGATACCCGACGCTTCAGGCGTAGGTAACGTCGGGAATCCGGTATGCGTGCCGGATCACACGTTGATAAATTGTAACAGTTCTATCGACAACATAAAGAATATTAAGCTAGGCCGGCGCGTTTTAAGTCATGATGGAAAATATCATGATGTTTCCCGCATATTCAGAAGATTATACAGCAACTTTTTATTAAATTTACGTGTTCATAACCTCGGCTCCGTCTCATTAACTTCGGATCATCATATCCTAGCGATGAAGACGAGCCCTTTTAGTCACAAATTTTATGTTGCGAAGGGCCTATCGCCTGATTGGTACAGGGCTGATGAGCTCAAAAAAGGAGACCTCGTATTATACCCAATCCCGAAAGAGGAAATAGATTTAAAAAAGATCCGCTTTAGCGAAGCGAAGCCAAAATATGATTTTAAAAGTAAACCCTTACCTAACGAAATAACAATAGATAAGAATTTTCTCAAATTAGTCGGTTACTACTTGGCCGAAGGATATGTAAGGACCGATAAATGCAAAGGCACTGTGGGTTTTGTTTTCAACGCCAAAGAGGTCTATTTTGTGAATGATGTTATAAAGCTGATGAAAAGTTCTTTTGGGTTAAACATGTCAAATAAAAGGGTTGCCAGAAATGCGGCAGATATACACTTCTATTCAGCTAGAGTTGCAAGGTTCTTTGAGCGGAATTTTGGCAAAGGCGCGGCTAATAAGCGATTACCGCATGATTTTACACTGCTCCCGGTAGAAATGCAAAAGTCGATTATCTGCGGATTATGGCGCGGCGACGGATACATTAAGGATAATGTTGCTAAATATGTTACGATATCCGCGCAATTAGCATATCAGGTAAGGTTGCTTTTATTGAGACAGAAAATAGTATTCAGTTTTCTGAAGATAGAAGAACAGGGCATGCATAAAAAGAACTATTGCATTTACGTTAAAGAAGAAGGATCATTGGAAAAATTAGCAAAAATAGTCGGTGTTGCGATAAAGCGAAAACCAAAGTTAAAAAATATCCACAAATCATGGTTCGACGAAAATTACTTCTATACTCCAATAAGCCGGATTTCGCGAAATATTTATAAAGGGCTCATCTATAACTTGGAAGTTGAGGGTTCGCATTCCTACGTTTCGGAGGCGGCAACACTGCATAATTGCGGGGATATTATGAGGCTATACATAAAAGTTGACGAGAACGAGGTAATCACCGACGCGAAATTCAAGACTTTCGGATGCGGCGCGGCCATAGCCACCTCCAGCATGGTTACGGAACTTGTGAAGGGTAAGACCATACCCGAGGCGCTTAAAGTATCGAATCATGCCGTTGCGGAGGCTCTTGGCGGGTTGCCCAAGGTAAAGATGCATTGCTCGGTATTGGCTGAACAAGCTCTTCGCAGTGCCATCGACGATTATCTGGCCAAGAAGAAAGGGAAGTAAAATTTTTCGCTATAATAGCAAATGTGCTGTGCCTCTGTGGCTTGCTCCGGACGCTCGGCCGATTCCAGCGATCGGCCTCGCTCCATAAAATTTTTTATGCTCCGCCACTATATGTAAAATGAGAAGAGGCGGAGACCAAGCCATAAAAAATTGTAAGGCCGTCGCAAACCACATCGCCACATCACATTTCCGACGGAGTGGGAAAATTTTACTGTGTTAAGGCACGAATCCCTGCGGGTCTTCTGCCAACAGGAAAACGAAAAATTTTACCGTATCAAGCAGGGGCGGGATCACATAGATAACCTCGCAGGTTGGCCAGGTGTTAGCGTTCAGATAACCTGCGAGGTTGGACGGTTATCGAGAATAAATTAGCGGGATCACCTATGAGGTGAAACCGGTCTTAAGTAATTTCTCCTCGCAGGTGGGCAAAAGGGTAAATTTTAACACATGAAGCACAAGATACGAAGCCACATAAAAGAGAAGCTAAAGAACCACTCCGACCTTGAAAAAACCAAAAAGAGTGGTATAATAAGGGATAGGTTGTTTAATGAAGAGGTATTTAAAGAAGCCAGGGTTGTGATGTTTTATGTCTCGCTCAAGGACGAAGTCGACACATTGTCCATGATAGACGAGGCGATCGAGATAGGGAAGAGAGTGTGCGTCCCAGTGATATTTAAGGAAGAGAAACGGCTTATGGCCGGTGAAATCAAAGACAGGACGGCGGATTTGGAAAAGCAGCATTTTGGAATCTATCAGCCCAAAGCGGGCCATGTGAAAGAGGTTCCTTTAGAAGATATAGACTTGATCATAGTTCCCGGAATAGCCTTCGATAAAAATAACTTCAGGTTGGGCCGGGGCCACGGTTATTATGACAGGTTTTTATGCTCGCTGCCGGATAAAACCAAAACCGTAGGGCTTGCCTTCGATTTTCAGGTAGTAGATCACCTTCCTTGCGATTCACACGATATCCCCGTCTGGAAAACCATCACAAGCTAATCACAATCGGAATCAAAGAACATAGATTAATGGATAAAGTTAAGGTGTAAGTTTATTTTGCTTATTCCTGATCCATAGCCTTTGGCCTATGTTTTTTACAGGAGGACAACATGCAGCAACATCAGGACGTTACGCTTGTCTATATCGGCCTGGCGGCCATCGCCGCCGTGTCCTTTGTGGCGCTCGGATATTTATTGAGAAAGATCCATTCGAAGAATAAACTCAAGAATGCCGAAGATAGCGCCAGGAAGATGGTAGATACGGCAAAGACCGAAGCGGACAAGATCCGCCACACTGCGGAATTGCAGGCCAAGGATCAGCTATTAAAACTGAGATCGGAGTTTGAAAAAGAGACGAAGGACAGGCGCCAGGAGCTGGTGATCCTGGAGAAGCGGCTTCTGCAGAAAGAGGAGAACCTCGACAGGAAGCTCGATTCGATCGATCGCAAAGAGAAGGATGTCGAGAGGCGCAACTTCGCCATTGCTGAAAAAGAAAAAGGCGTAGCTTTAAAAGAGAAAGATCTCGAGAGGTTGTTCCGGGAAGAGCAGGAGAAACTCCAGAACATTTCCGGCATGACGCGCGACGAGGCCAAGAGATTGCTTTTAGCGAAGCTGGAGGACGAGGTTAAACAGGAAGCGGCGATTCTCATAAAACGCACCGAGGATGAGGCTAAGGAGAAGGCCGATAAGGAAGCGCGCAAGATCATAGGGCTCGCGATACAGAGATGCGCCGCCGATCATGCCGTCGAAACTACGGTAAGTGTAGTCAATCTGCCGTCCGACGAGATGAAGGGCAGGATCATAGGCCGCGAGGGCAGAAATATAAGGGCCCTCGAAATAGCCACCGGCATAGATGTTATCATAGATGACACTCCCGGCGCCGTAATACTTTCAGGGTTCGATCCTGTAAAAAGAGAGATAGCCAGGCTATCGCTCGAGCGCCTTCTGCACGACGGTAGGATACATCCCGGCAGGATAGAAGAAGTGGTCGAGAAGGTTAAAAAAGAGATGGAGAATACGATGCGCGAAGAGGGCGAGAAGGCCCTATTCGATACCGGGCTTCATGGCCTGCATCCGGAACTGATAAAGCTCCTCGGTAAATTAAAATACAGGACCAGCTACGGGCAGAATGTGCTCGAGCATTCGAAAGAAGTGGCGCATCTGATGGGGGTCATGGCGAGCGAACTCAAGCTCGACTTTAACCTCGCCAAACGCATAGGGCTTTTACACGATATAGGTAAGGCCGTAAGCCATGAGGTTGAGGGTACGCACTCGAAGCTCGGCGCTGACCTGGCGCGCAAGTACGGCGAGTCGGAAAATATCTGCCACGCGATTGAGGCGCACCACCAGGACATAGAGCCGAAGACGCTTCTGGCGGTATTGTGCCAGGCCGGAGACGCTATAAGCGCTTCCCGCCCGGGCGCAAGACGCGAGACGCTTGAGACATACGTCAAACGTCTGGAGAAACTGGAGTCGATTGCGGATTCGTTCAAAGGCGTCGAGAAGGCATACGCGATACAGGCAGGGCGCGAGATACGCGTTATCGTCCAGCCGGAGAAGATAAGCGATGCCCAGGCGGCCGTCATGGCGCGGGATATCACTAAAAAGATAGAAGAGGGGCTGGAGTATCCGGGCCAGATAAAGGTTACGGTTGTGCGCGAGACCAGAGCTGTGGAGTACGCGAAATAGGAGCGGGGAATGAATATACTGTTCATCGGTGACATCGTCGGAGAACCCGGCCGCAGGGCCATAGAAGGGCTCCTGCCCGGGATAAAAAAAGCCAACGACATCGAGTTTGCGATAGGCAATGCCGAGAATGTTGCCGGCGGAAGCGGGGTCACGCCTTCGCTCGCGGATGAACTCTTCGACCACGGTCTCGACGTCATTACTTCAGGCGATCATATATGGAAGCGTAAAGAGATAATCGACAGGATCGATGCCGACAGGCGGATACTGCGGCCCGCCAACTATCCTCCGGGCTCTCCGGGGGCGGGTTCGACGGTAGTCCGGTCCGAGTCGGGGATAGACGTAGGCGTGATAAATCTCGCAGGGCGCGTATTTATGTCTCCGCTTGAATGTCCCTTCAGAACGGCCACAGCCGAGATCGATAAGATAAAGAATAAAACGCGTATCATAATAGTCGATATGCACGCCGAGGCGACGAGCGAAAAGATAGCGCTTGGCTGGTATTTAGACGGCAAAGTAAGCGCCATAATAGGCACTCACACCCATGTGCAGACCGCCGATGAGAAGGTGCTACCCGGCGGCACCGCGTTTTTGTGCGACGCCGGGATGACCGGGCCGCTCGACGGAGTTATCGGGCGCAAGAAAGAGCAGATACTCGCCAGGTTTCTTACGCAGATGCCGATGAAATTCGAGATGGCTGAGGGCGACATACAGCTTCAGGGCGCCATCGTCGATATAGACGATAAGACGGGCCGTGCGAACTCGATCAAGCGCATCCAGAAAAAGCTGGCGTAAAATTTTTCGTATTCGGGAGGAAGACCCTTTCGGGATTCATACCTCGCGGGCCGCGAAATTTTAGCCATGTAAAATTTCGCTGCGAGAAAATTTCTCGCATCTGCTCGAAATTTTACGCCCCGCTCGGCACGAATCCCTGCGGGTCTTCTTCCAACAGAAAAACGAAGAATTTTGCGAGGAAGTAGAGGGTCGGGAAACATCAAAAAATTGTAAGGCCGTCGCAAACCACATCGCCACATCACATTTCTGGCGGATGCGAAAAATTTTGTGAGGAAGCAGAGGGGCGGAATCCCCTCCGGGGGGCGTGATCACCTGCATGGGTCTGAGGAGCTACAAGGGCGGAATAACCTCGCAGGTTGGTCAGTTGTTAGCGTTCAGATAACCTGCGAGGTTGGACGGTTATCGAGAATAAAGCAGTAATGCCGCCTTATTTCCACCCCGGGGTGGAAAAATAAGCTTTTAGGTGCCCTCATCTGTTAGCGCGAGTATTGGCACCTGTGGTGAGAAGAAAAGTTTTGGTATAAAGATAATAATAGTTGGAAGGCGAGGGGACCATGCTTACGCGGCGACGTAAAAATCGCGAGCGGGCATGGTTCCCGAGCCGTAGTTAGCAGGTATGCGAGGGAGAGCGGCGATTTTTCTCGAGCGACATTTTTCTCGCTGGGAAAAATGGAGCGTTCGACGCTAAGCATGGTCCCCTCGCCAATTAAGGGCGAAGAAACGACGCGATGAACAGCGAGAAAGAGAAACACATATACACGGTCAGCGAGCTGACGAAGTATGTCCGCGTCATCCTCGAGGATTCATTCCCCGCAGTTTGGATCGAGGGAGAGATATCGAACTTCGTCCTCCACTCCTCCGGACATATGTACTTCACCATGAAGGATTCAGGCGCTACGCTAAAATGCGCGATGTTCGCCCGCTTGAACGCGAAACTTAAATTCAAACCCAAAGACGGCATGAAAGTCATCTGTTTCGGGAAGCTGAGCGTCTACGAGGCGCGCGGCGATTATCAGCTTATCGTCGAGGAGATAGAGCCGAAAGGCATAGGCGCGCTACAGTTACAGTTCCAGCAGTTAAAAGAAAAATTGCAGAAAGAGGGGCTCTTCGACCAGGCGCATAAAGTGGCGATACCGTTCCTCCCGACGAGGATTGGGATAGTTACAAGTCCCACCGGCGCCGCTATCAGGGATTTTTTAAATATATCCCGCCGGAGATTTTCCAATGTCGAGATAATAATAAATCCGGTTAAGGTGCAGGGGGAGAGCGCGAAGAATGAGATAGCCGCCGCGATAACAGAATTCAATAAACTAAAGAATATCGACGTTATGATAGTTACGCGCGGAGGGGGATCGCTCGAAGATCTCTGGCCGTTCAATGAAGAGGTGGTAGCGCGGGCCATATACGCCTCCGGGATACCGGTTATAAGCGCGGTCGGCCATGAAGTCGATTACACCATATCCGATTTTGTGGCGGATTTCCGCGCTCCGACGCCTTCGGCGGCCGCGGAGCTGGTCATTCCCAGGAAGGAAGACCTCACCGCCCTTATCGACACCGCGACAACGCGGCTTAGGAATGCGCTCGACGGAAAACTTACCCGGCTATCCGAGCGGCTTGAAGCGTTAAAGGGAAGCTACATATTAAAGCAACCGCTCAATATTATCACGCAGTATGAGCAAACGATAGACGGTTTTCTCAAAGAGATATCTGTGAGCGTGGACCATTTTCTGAAGATGAAAGGTGAGAATCACAACCGTTTATCCGCGCAGATAGAGGCATTCAATCCGCTGGCTATTTTAAAACGCGGCTACAGCGTTACCGTGAAACTGCCGCAAGGCGGGATATTAAAAGACGCCGGGGCTCTCAAAGTCGGCGATATGATAGAGACGAAACTTGGTAAGGGTAAATTCAAAAGCAGGGTGGAAGAGATAGGGTAGATTTTTTTAAGAGGAGGCTTTATGGCTGAGATGAAGTTCGAAGAGGCGCTGAAGCGGCTCGAAAAGATCGTCGGAGAGCTGGAGGCGGGAAGCTTGTCGCTCGACGATTCGCTGGAACGGTACGAAGAGGGAATACGCCTGTCGAAGATGTGCTCGAAGAAGCTGGAGGCGGCCAGAAAGAAGGTCGAGATACTTTTAAAGTCGGAAGACGGTTCCGTCGAGCTTAAGCCATTCGATGAGCATATGGCCGAGGACGCGAAGCCGGAAGACGCGCCGAAGAAGAAAAGAGCGAAGACAGAAGAAGGGCTTTTTTGAAACAAATAAAGTTTATAGATAAATATTTGGACGCTTTCCTTCCCGGTGAAAAAGAAGAGCCGCGGATACTCCATAAGGCTATGCGTTACAGCGTATTCCCCGGCGGCAAAAGGATACGCCCTTTGATAACGATCGAGGCCGCGCGCGCCTGTGGGGGAAATCCGGCGCCTGCCGCGGCGGCCGCCTGCGCCGTAGAGTTTATCCACGCGTATTCCCTTATCCACGACGATCTTCCTTCGATGGACGACGACGATTACAGACGGGGCAAGCCGAGCTGTCACAGGAAGTTCGGCGAGGCGGTAGCGATACTCGCCGGGGACGCGCTCCTTACGCTCGCGTTTGGCACGCTCGCGCGCAATTACTCTCCCGCGCAGAGCGCCCTGATGGTAGAAGCGCTCTCGTCAGCCGCGGGTTCCTGCGGCATGGCCGGAGGTCAGGCGCTCGATATTACGAAGTGCCGCGATCTGGAGAAGGTAAATCGCCTTAAGACCGCCTGTCTTTTTGCGGCCGCCGCCCAGCTGGGCGCGATAGCCGCGCGCGCCGGCGCAAAAAAAGGGCTCGCCATGAAAAAATACGGCATGAATATCGGGATGGCATTTCAGGCGATGGACGATATCGCCGACGGAGAAGGCGCAACTTCGCAGAAGTCCGCGGCGGAATCGATTAGAAAGGCCAAGGCTGCATTAGAAATATTCGGCAAAAAGGCCGACGGCTTAATAAAGATAGCGGATTCGGTTATGGGATCAAAATGATGAATAGACTCATCGACTCTATAAAAGGCCCGGAAGATCTGCGGAAACTCTCTCTGGCAGAACTGCCGAAGGTTGCCGACGAGATACGGCAGGAGATGCTGAATACGGTTTCGCGCTCCGGCGGGCATATTGCCTCCAGTCTTGGCGCGGTCGAACTTGCCATAGCCATACATTACACTTTTAATACACCCAAAGACGCCGTTCTATGGGACGTCGGGCATCAGGCGTATCCGCACAAGATATTGACCGGACGATTAGATAAGTTTTCTACCCTGCGTCAGCTGGGCGGCTTAAGCGGTTTCCCTAATAAAGATGAAAGCCCGGAATACGACCTCTTCACGTGCGGCCACAGTTCGACATCGATATCCAACGCGCTCGGGCTCGCGGTCGCGCGGGACTTGAAAAAAGAAAAGAGCAAAGTTATCGCGGTCATAGGAGACGCCTCTTTAGCCGGAGGCATGTCGTTCGAGGCCTTAAACCATGCCGGCCATATGGATAAAGACATCATCGTTATTTTAAATGATAATGAGCGTTCCATATCGAAGAGCGTCGGGGCGTTGAGCAAATATTTGAACAAGATAATATCGGCGCCCACTTACAACAAAATACGGCAGGACGTCGAAAAATTGCTCAAGCGCATCCCGCGTTTTGGGTTCCGCGCGTATCGCGCGGCGAGAAAGCTGGAGGAGGGATTAAAGAATCTCCTGATACCGGGTATATTATTCGAAGAGCTGGGCTTCAGGTATTTCGGACCGATAGACGGCCACGACATCGATCTTCTCGTCGCAACATTTAAAAACCTCATGGAATTGCGCGAACCCATACTTATTCATGTCATAACCAAAAAAGGCAAAGGTTATAAATTCGCGGAGGGCGATCCTGTAGCGTTTCATGGAACGGGGCCGTTTGACATCGATACGGGCTTAAAGGCGCCCGCCGTCTCCGCGCAGACTTTTACGCAGGCTTTCGGCGAAAAGGTCGTAGAGCTCGCCAGGGCGGACTCCCGCATAGTCGGGGTAACCGCCGCGATGCTCGACGGGACAGGTTTCGGAGTTTTCGCGCGCCTATTCCCGGAGCGCTTCTTCGACGTCGGCATAGCGGAGGAGCACGCCATAGGTTTGAGCGCGGGGCTCGCCCGGGGAGGCTTAAAGCCCATCGTATCGATATACTCGACATTTCTACAGCGCGCGTACGACCAGATAATACACGATGTATGTCTGCAGAATCTGCCCGTGATACTCTGTCTTGACCGCGCAGGCTTGGCGGGCGAGGATGGGCCCACGCATCACGGCATATTCGATATCGCGTATCTTAGGAATTTGCCGAACCTCACGGTAATGGCGCCGTCATCTCCCGATGAGCTCAAAAGCATGCTGGAATTTGCCGTTACCCTCAAAGGGCCTGTGGCGATACGCTACCCAAAAGGTTCGTCGCGCGCGCCCGGGCGAAAACTTTCACCTATAAAGCTCGGCAAGCCGGAGGTTATTAAGAGCGGCCGCGATCTGGCCATAGTCGCATTAGGGAGTATGGTTGATACGGCTATAGAAGTCGCGTTATTATTAGAGAAACGCAATATTTCAGCCGCAATAATTAACGCGCGGTTTATCAAGCCGCTCGACGAAGAGACCCTCACGGGCCTTGCGGACGGCATAAAGAAGATCGTTACGCTGGAAGAGGGTGTGCTCGAGGGCGGTTTCGGTTCAAGCGTCCTCGAGTTTGTGGGAAAAACACCGTCCAAAAACGTAAAAATAAAGCGGATAGGCCTCCCGGATATATTTATAGAACATGGACGGAGAAATGAGCTATTTTTAAAGTATAACTTGACACCTGCGGCCATTTGCGATGTAATTATTAAAGAGGTAATATAATATGGCCAAGGTAAAGATAGATAAAGATAGGTGCAAAGGATGTTACCTTTGCGTGGTCAATTGCCCGAATGGTCTTATAAAGATTTCGGGTGAATTGAATATAAAAGGCGTGAAACCCGCCTATTTTTCGGGTAGCTCGAAGTGCACCGCCTGCGGGATGTGCGCTCTTGTGTGTCCGGATTGCGGTATAAAGATATTCAAATAAAAACCATGAAAAATAAAATATTGATGTGCGGGAACGAGGCTTGCGGAGAAGGGGCGATGCTCGCCGGATGCAGGTTTTACGCGGGCTATCCGATAACTCCGCAAAATGAGCTTACCGCTTACATGTCGAAACGCATGTATGAGACCGGCGGGGTCTTTATCCAGGCAGAGTCGGAGATAGCGGCTATTAACATGGTGTTCGGCGCCTCAGCCGCCGGAGTAAGGGCGATGACTTCGTCCTCAAGTCCCGGTATAAGCCTAAAACAGGAAGGTATATCGTACCTTGCGGGTTGTGAACTGCCGTGTGTTATCGTTAATATGCAACGCGGCGGGCCGGGCCTCGGCAATATAGCGCCGTCGCAGGGCGATTACTTCCAGGCGGTAAAAGGCGGCGGGCATGGCGATTATAAGACGATTGTCTTAGCCCCGGCATCGGCGCAGGAACTTATGGACTACACGCGGCTTGCTTTCAGCCTCGCCGATAAGTACAGGAACCCGGTGATGATATTAGGCGACGGCTTACTTGGTCAGATGATGGAGCCGGTTGTGATACGTCCGGAGGATGGGGCCACGCAGATGGTCGAGAAACCCTGGGCTCTCACTGGATGCAGGGGCAGGAAGCCCAACGTTATAAAATCTCTCGTATTAGCGGAAGGCGCGCTCGAGGCGCACAACATAAAATTGCAGGAAAAGTTTGCTTTAATTACCGCGACGGAAGTAAGGGTCGAGGCGGTGAACACTAAAGACAGCGATATCATCCTGATCGCCTATGGTTCGGTCGCGAGGATCGCCAAAGCGTCGATGGAGATGGCGCGCGCCAAGGGCTTAAAGGTCGGACTCATAAGGCCGATAAGTTTATGGCCGTTCCCGAGCAAGGTGATCGCCGAAGCGGCTGAGCTCACAAAGAAAATACTCGTCGTGGAGATGTCTTCGGGCCAGATGGTGGAGGATGTGCGGCTTGCGGTTGACGGCAGGGCGCGCGTAGATTTTTACGGCAGGATGGGCGGCGGCGTGCCGTCGGAAGAAGAGATATTACAGCGCGTAGAGGCGCTTTTATGAAAAAAAATATAAATAAGACAAAAAACTCGGAACATTTAAAGTCTCCGGCGATCAGCGCCATTCCGGTGTTTCCAAAACCTGAAAGCCTGCGCGATGCCGAGAACCATTATTGCGCCGGATGCGGCCACGGCATAATACACCGTCTCATATGCGAAGTTATCGACGAATTGAAGATTCGGGAAAGTATTATAGCCATCGCGCCCGTAGGATGCGCGGTCATAGCGTATGATTACTGGGATTTCGATGTCACGGAGGCCGCGCACGGCAGGACGCCGGCAGTGGCCACCGGCATAAAAAGAGTGCGGCCCGGTAATATAGTCTTTACCTACCAGGGCGACGGCGACTTAGCCGCCATAGGCACGGCGGAGATAATTCATACGGCGAACCGCGGCGAAAACATTACCGTTATATTCGTGAACAACGGTGTTTACGGGATGACCGGCGGGCAAATGGCCCCGACGACATTGGCGGGCCAGAAGACGAGCACCACGACGCACGGCAGGAGCCTGCGGCGGGAAGGTTACCCGATAAAAATACTGGAGATGCTGGCGGTATTGCCGGGCGCCAAATACCTCGAGCGTGTATCGGTGCATTCGGCGCACGAGGTTTTGCGGGCCAAGCGCGCAATAAGAAAAGCGTTTCAGATGCAGATAGATAATAAGGGATTTTCCATGGTCGAGGTACTCTCGATGTGTCCGACGTACTGGGGTATGCCGCCCGTACAGGCGGCCGACAGGATAAAGAACGAAGTGTCCACATTCTATCCGCTCGGCGTGATAAAGAGCTGTTAAATATGGTTAAAAATAAAAAATACTTAACCGAAGAAATATTATGCGCCGGTTTCGGCGGCCAGGGAATCATGTTCATGGGGAAACTCCTTGCGCTGACCGGCCTTATTGGCGACAGGCACGTGACATGGATGCCGTCGTATGGCGCCGAGGTAAGAGGCGGCACAGCCTATTCGATGGTGAAAATATCCGACGCCGAGATAGCGAACCCGATAGTGACCCGGCCGGATATTTTGATAGTGATGAATAGACCGTCACTTGTTAAATACGAACCCCAGCTTAAAGAAGGCGGGATATTGATAGCCAATAAAACCCTCATAGGCGATGTCCGGAAAAGGAAGGGCATTACGATCGTAAATATACCGCTTACGGAGGCCGCCACGAAGCTCGGCGAGGCAAGGAGCGCGAATATGATTGCCGTCGGCGTTTTGGCAAAGCGGTCGAAGGCTATATCCGTGCGGAACGCGATAAGCGCGTTGAGGATATCGTTTAAGAATAACGAAGAGCTGTTTTTAAAGAACAAAAACGCGTTAGAAAAAGGATACAAATGGTGAACTTAACCACGGGGATCAACTAAATGGTCAGGGTAAGATTCGCGCCGAGCCCCACGGGGTATCTGCATATAGGTAGCGCAAGGACGGCGCTTTTTAATTGGCTTTACGCACGCCGCCATAGCGGCCAATTCATACTCAGGATCGAGGATACCGACAAGGAGCGCTCAAAGAGCGAATTTCTCGACGAGATACTGGGTTCGCTCAAATGGCTTTTCATGGATTGGGACGAGGAGCTCACGTTTCAGTCGAAGCGTTTCGATATTTATAAAAGGTATGCCGACGAATTGGTTAAGCAGAACTTAGCGTATATGGAAGGCCCGGCGATAATATTCAAGGTCGAAAAGGACAGGAAGATATCTTTCGATGATATGATACACGGCGTTATCGAGGTCTCGACGAACGAGATAAAAGACCAGGTACTGATAAAATCCGACGGCACGCCCACTTATAATTTTGCCTGTGTTATCGACGACGCCATGATGAAGATAACGCATATCATACGCGGCGACGATCATATCTCGAATACGCCGAAGCAGGTTATGCTGTACGAGGCGATGTGTCTTCCGCTACCTAAGTTCGCGCATATACCTTTGATACTTTCAAAAGGCGGCGGGCGCATGTCGAAACGGCACGGCGCTACTTCCATATTTGAATACCGGAAGATGGGATTTTTACCGGAGGCGCTCGTCAATTATCTGGCGCTCATGGGTTGGGCGCCGGGCAATGACAGAGAGATATTGCCCATCGAAGAGATGATAAAATTATTCGATGTCAAAGATGTCAATAAGACCGGCGCGACATTCGACATGGATAAACTGACATGGATAAACAGCCAGTACATAAAAGACATGGACATGCAGAAGCTTTTGCCGAAAACGATCGAGTATCTCAAAGACAATAACGTAATAGACGATAAATTTAACGAGACCGAATGGGAAAAAATAGTCAGGGCATATAAGGAGAGAGTCCGGACACTAAATGACCTGATCAGCGTCTATAAGATATTTTTCTGCGATTCTTTGGAATATGATGAAAAGGCGGTCGAAAAATATTTGAAAAAACCGGGCGCTAAGGATATAATCGCGAAATGCATTGGCGCGATCAAACCTCTTGCCGTTTATGACAAAGCATCGATAGAAGAGGCCTATCGCAAGCTTGCCGAAGATGCGAAGATAAAGACGGCCGAGTTTATACATCCTACACGTGTCGCGATAAGCGGCAAAACGGTTGGGGCAGGCCTTTTTGATATGATGGAGATATTGGGACGCGAAAAGGTGCTGGCGCGGCTCGGTAAATTTTGTTAAAAATAGTCGGTTTTTAATCACATTGCCCGGTGGTGCCCCGCCATTTAGCTCACTCGGGGCGGGGTCCCGCCAGAGTTAGATTATGGGCGGGATAATGGTTTTGATCTACAGTCGTTGCCCGGTGGTGTAATGGTAGCACGGATGGCTCTGGACCATCTAGTCTAGGTTCGAATCCTAGCTGGGCAACCAATTAAGATATAAAAAAGTTATATTTTAATCATTGACATTCCTTATATATGATATATACTTATAGTGTGCACAGGAGGGCGTATTTTTTTTGAGGTGTTATTTATATGTTTGTAAAAGATTTTACAAAGATACATAGGTGACAAGATGGATACAATGGCGATCTGTAAAACGAATGATATAAATCTCATCTATTTGAGACGGAACAAGCATGCCAATGTATTCTTCAAAACAATATCTTCTTTTGTCGCATTTGTATTTATATTGCAACAAGTAACATATGGATATGCTTATATCACACCTACCCCGGTACAGGCTCCTAAGACAATCGAAGTTACAACTCATGATGAGATCGGTTATAAATCAAAGTTAACAGGCGCCGGGAGTTTACTGCAAACCAACTACGAAAAGAACAAAGATTCCGCCTCATATTCTCCAAACTATATCGCAAGCCAGCAGAAGGTGCACGAGGATATCATAAGCGCCAAGCAGACCACGGAAGAGCTGGTCTTCGACCTTCGCGACGCGAAGACCCAGGAAGAAGATAATAGCCTTGTCTTGCAGAAAAAGCGTTCCAGCGCCACAGGCGGCGGACAGGTCAAGTACACCATGGCCGACTTCGATGAGAACGGCAAAGCAAGACAACTCAACGTTTACCATTACGAGGGCAATGTCTTAAAAGAGATAATCTCATACGACGTCTCAGGATTAAGCGAGGCGGATTCATGGCAGGCCGGGACAAAAGAGATAAAAGACAAAGAAGGCAATGCCTTCTTTGGTTCCTACACGGAACTGACCGGGGAAGACGCGATATCATTAGGACGTATACTGACTAAAACCGTATATTCGGGCACAAGCGGCAATGAACGCATCGACTATGTCTTATCGGATTACGACGAAGAAGGAGCCGCCCAGGAAGTCTCGATATACGATTACACAAAAGATTCCGCCTCCGACACTCTCGATGAATCCCGCACTTACAATACATACGGCCTCGAATTAGACTTTACTACAGATACCTGGAAAGATTCTTTAACAGGCGACCGTCTCACTTCAAAGACCGTATACACAGGCGCCGCCGAAGAAGAGAGGGCATCCTATACTCTTGATACCTACCAGATCGACGAAGAAGGCAATAATAACGCCAACCGCATAACCATATACGACTATACCAAGAATGGCAATGACGCCTTATCCGAAGTAAGGACCTACGATATCTCCGACGTATCGGAAGCCGATTGGCTTACCGAAGACTCATCCAGGCTCGAGAGCGTCATGGTCTACGAAGGTGAGAAGGACAAGGAGAAGATTAAGTATGTCCTGTCAAGTTACACGGCAGAAGACGGTGTTTACAAGGCATGGCAGAGGACCGATTATACCTATGAAGAGGATGAACTTGTTAAGACGAAGACATACGATGTGTCTGCCCTATCGGCGGACGAGCTTACAGTAACAGGTTCCGGCGCCCTGCAGGAAGAATCCGTCTATACAGGCGACGAAGGTTTTGAAAAAATCCAGCACACATATTCCATATATGGCGACGACGCCCTTGCCCAGGTAAGAACCGACTATATCTACAATGGGAAAACATTAACCGGCACCGAAGAATACGATATCGCCGGGGCTACGACGGATAGTAAAGATAACCTCACAGGTACCGGCACCTACGAAGGCAAGACGGGACAGGAGAGGATAATATCGAGCGTAAGCTATGCCGGTACCAGGATAGAGACGACATTCACATATTCGCGCAATTCCCGAGGCGTATACTACGCATCCGCGATCACCGAGATCACATATTCCGACTCCGGAGAAGTCATTGAGAAAGTAGTCACCGCTTCGAGTGTCATGTATACGGCTTTAAGCGGTAGCGAGAAAGAAGATCTAAACGGCAACATCAGAAGCCAGAATATAAAGACGTATTACTTTACCTCAGGGGTAGAGGAATTAGTTACCGAAGAGGATGTCATATATTCCGACTACGAAGGCGCAGGAAGGGCGGGTAAGGAGACGAGGACCACATACACATATACCGATGGAGTAAAGACAGCCTCCGCCTACAAAGTGATAACCAATGATAACTTCGATTCCCGCGGCAACGTAACAAACCAGACCATTTACAATTACACTTTCGCCGATTCAGGCGATAAGGTCTTTGATACAGTAGTCGTTGTCGCGAACCTTAAGTTCGATTACTACGGCAATATAATCGACAGGACCGAAGACACGTGGACCGACCTCGGAAAATCAGAGTTCGCCAACCGCAAAGTGATTCACAGTGAATATGACAATCTCATCGGAAGAAAACATGGCAATGCTTCGACAACGATCGTAACAAAGTACCAGGATATAGCCGAGACTACAATAATAGACCGTACCACAACTACCACATCCTTATTCGATACACTTGGTAACGCCATAGACCAGGAGTCGATAACGGAAGTAACGGACTCTACCGGCTCTTTAGTCAAGACAGCCAGGAGCGTCATACACAATTCCGATATCGATAACAGAGGCGATGCCGGGAGCCAGGAAGTAACAAGTTACCTTATAGATAATAACGTGGAGACTTTAGTCTCATATGCCGTATATACCAATAGAACCTTCGATGTCTCCCACAACATAGTAAACCAGCGTGTCCTCACATACGACTCTAAAGGCGGCACCCTCTTAGACGTCCAGGAGATCCGCTCCATAGGATATCACTCCTCAGGTGTAGCCCTAAAGCAGATCATAGTGACCTACGCCAATGAAACATCCACCGATCCTATAGGAGTAAAGGTAATAGAGAACTCCTCTATCGACTCACAGGGTAATATAGGAACTACCGTCATAACCACCTACTCAGGCGCCTCAATAGCCGATTCAGGTACCGGTGTTATAACACCTACGGGTCCCGTAAAGAGGCAAGTCTATACCAACCTTACCTTCGACGCCCGTGGTAACGCGCTCACTCAGTCTTTGATAACGGAAGTCTATGAAGATAGCGTCTGGAGCTTCTCGGAGGCTCAGGATATCACAACAACCTACGACGTACATGATAGAAGTACGCATTCCATGATCCTTAACTACGATTCAGCCGACAAGGCCACTCGAGCCTTTATAGATATGCAGGACATCTCTTACAATAGTTATGACTCCTTCGGCAACGTTCTAAACCAGACCATAGACACCTATTCCTCTTCTACAGTTGACGCTACCTCCTTCGTAAACCGTAAAGTAATAATAAATACCTACGATAACGTGATAGCCCAAAGAAGGGGTAACGCCACTATAGTAGAAGTCACAAAGTATTCCGATATATTAGCTACGGTAATAATAGACCGTACCACAACTACCACTTCTTTATTCGATACCTTAGGTAACGCCATAGACCAGGTATCGGTAACCGAGGTAACAGACTCTACCGGTACTCTTGTCAAGACATCGAAGAGCGTCATACATAATTCCGATATCGATAATAGGGGAGATGCTGGAAGCCAGGAGGTAACAAGCTACCTTATAGATAATAACGTGGAGACTTTAGTCTCATATGCCGTATATACCAATAGAACCTTCGATGTCTCCCACAACATAGTAAACCAGCGCGTGACTACCTACGATGAGAAAGGCGGGGTTATATTAGACGTCCAGGAGATTAGATCCATAGGTTATCACTCCTCCGGTGTAGCCCTAAAGCAGATCATAGTAACCTACGCCAATGAGTTGAGTACGGAACCAATCGGAGTAAAGGTAATAGAGAACTCGTCTATCAACTCACAGGGTAATATAGGTACGACTGTCATAACCACCTATGAGGGAGCCACTATTGCCGAGAATGGCACAGGTGTAATTACACCTGCGTCTCCTGTAAAGAGGCAAGTCTATGCCAACCTTACCTTCGACTCCAGAGGTAACGCGTTAACCCAGGAGCTTGTGACCGAGGTCTATGAGTCTTCCGTCTGGAGCTTCTCGGAGGCTCAGGATATCACGACAACCTACGATGTACATGATAGAAGCACTCATTCCGTAATACTTAACTATACCTCAGCCGATAAGGCCACTCGAGCCTTTATAGATATGCAGGACATCTCTTACAATAGCTACGACCAATTCGGCAACGTATTAAACCAGACCATAGATACTTATTCGACTTCCACAGTGGACTCTACCTCCTTCGTAAACCGTAAAGTAATAATAAATACTTACGATAACGTGATAGCCCAAAGACGTGGTAACGCCACAATAGTAGAAGTCACAAAGTATTCCGATATATTAGCTACGGTAATAATAGACCGTACCACAACTACTACATCTCTATTCGATACCTTAGGTAACGCCATAGACCAGGAATCCATAACGGAGGTCGCGGACTCTACGGGTACTTTGGTTAAAACTCAAAAGAGCGTCATACATAATTCCGATATAGATAATAGGGGCGACGCTGGTATGCAGGAAGTAACAAGTTACCTTATAGATAATAACGTGGAGACCTTGATCTCCTACGCCGTATATACCAATAGAGTATTCGATGTCTCCCACAACATCGTAAACCAGCGCGTCCTCACATACGACTCTAAAGGCAGTACCCTCTTGGACGTCCAGGAGATCCGCTCCATAGGTTATCACTCCTCCGGTGTAGCCCTAAAGCAGATCATAGTAACCTACGCCAATGAGACATCCACCGATCCTATAGGAGTAAAGGTAATAGAGAACTCCTCCATCAATTCACAGGGTAACATAGGAGTAACCATCATAACCACCTATGAGGGAGCTACTATTGCCGATAATGGCACAGGAGCTATCACACCTGCGGGTCCAGTAAAGAGGCAAGTCTATACCAACCTTACCTTCGACTCCCGTGGTAACGCGCTCACCCAGTCTTTGATAACGGAAGTCTATGAAGATAGCGTCTGGAGCTTCTCGGAGGCTCAGGATATCACAACAACCTACGACGTACATGATAGAAGCACTCATTCCGTAATACTTAACTACACCTCAGCCGATAAGGCCACTCGAGCCTTTATAGATATGCAGGACATCTCTTACAATAGCTACGACTCCTTCGGCAATGTCGTAAACCAGACCATAGATACCTATTCGACCTCCACCGTAGACTCTACCTCCTTCGTAAACCGTAAAGTAATAATAAATACCTACGATAACGTGATAGCCCAAAGAAGGGGTAACGCCACTATAGTAGAAGTCACAAAGTATTCCGATATATTAGCTACGGTAATAATAGACCGTACCACAACTACTACATCTCTATTCGATACCTTAGGTAACGCCATAGACCAGGTATCGGTAACCGAGGTAACAGACTCTACCGGTACTCTTGTCAAGACGAGTAAGAGCGTCATACATAATTCCGATATCGATAACAGGGGCGACGCTGGTATGCAGGAAGTAACAAGTTACCTTATAGATAATAACGTGGAGACCTTAGTCTCCTACGCCGTATATACCAATAGAGTCTTCGACACAAGCCACAACATCGTAAACCAGCGCGTCCTCACATACGACTCTAAAGGCGGCACCCTCTTGGACGTACAGGAGATTAGATCCATCGGTTATCACTCCTCCGGTGTAGCCTTAAAGCAGACCATAGTGACCTACGCCAATGAAACATCCACCGATCCTATAGGAGTAAAGGTAATAGAGAACTCCTCCATCAATTCACAGGGTAATATAGGAACTACCGTCATAACCACCTACTCAGGCGCTACTATTGCCGATAATGGCACAGGAGCTATCACACCTGCGGGTCCAGTAAAGAGGCAAGTCTATACCAACCTTACCTTCGACGCCCGCGGTAACGCTCTTACCCAGTCTTTAATAACAGAAGCGTATGAGGACTCTAACTGGAGCTTCTCGGAAGCTCAGGATATCACCACAACCTACGACGTACATGATAGAAGCACTCACTCCATGATCCTTAACTATACCTCAGCCGATAAGGCCACTCGAGCCTTTATCGACATGCAGGATATCTCTTACAATAGTTATGACTCCTTCGGTAACGTCCTAAACCAGACCATAGACACCTATTCGACTTCCACCGTAGACTCTACCTCCTTCGTAAACCGTAAAGTCATCATCAATACCTATACAGATTGTATCGCTCAGAGGAGAGGTAACGCCACAATAGTAGAAGTCACAAAATATTCCGATATCCTGGCTACGGTAATAATAGACCGTACCACAACTACTACATCTCTATTCGATACCTTAGGTAACGCCATAGACCAGGTATCGGTAACCGAGGTAACAGACTCTACCGGTACTCTTGTCAAGACGAGTAAGAGCGTCATACATAATTCCGATATCGATAACAGGGGCGACGCTGGTATGCAGGAAGTAACAAGTTACCTTATAGATAATAACGTGGAGACCTTGATCTCCTACGCCGTATATACCAATAGAGTCTTCGACACAAGCCACAACATAGTAAACCAGCGCGTCCTCACCTATGATGAAAAGCTCGGCACCTTGCTTGACGTCCAGGAGATCCGCTCCATAGGTTATCACTCCTCCGGTGTAGCCCTAAAGCAGATCATAGTGACATATGCCAATGAGTCGAGCACGGAACCTATCGGAGTAAAGGTAATAGAGAACTCGTCTATCGACTCACAGGGTAATATAGGAACAACCGTTATAACGACCTACTCAGGAGCTACTATTGCCGATTCAGGTACCGGTGTTATAACACCTACGGGTCCCGTAAAGAGGCAAGTCTATGCCAACCTTACCTTCGACTCCCGTGGTAACGCGCTCACCCAGTCTTTGATAACGGAAGTCTATGAAGATAGCGTCTGGAGCTTCTCGGAGGCTCAGGATATCACGACAACCTACGACGTACATGATAGAAGTACGCATTCCATGATCCTTAACTACGATTCCGCCGATAAGGCCACTCGAGCCTTTATCGACATGCAGGATATCTCTTACAATAGTTATGACTCCTTCGGTAACGTCCTAAACCAGACCATAGACACCTATTCGACTTCCACCGTAGACTCTACCTCCTTTGTAAATCGTAAGGTAATAATAAATACCTACGATAACGTGATAGCCCAAAGAAGGGGTAACGCCACTATAGTAGAAGTCACAAAGTATTCCGATATATTAGCTACGGTAATAATAGACCGTACCACAACTACCACTTCTTTATTCGATACCTTAGGTAACGCCATAGACCAGGTATCGGTAACCGAGGTAACAGACTCTACCGGTACTCTTGTCAAGACATCGAAGAGCGTCATACATAATTCCGATATAGATAATAGGGGCGACGCTGGGAGCCAGGAGGTAACAAGCTACCTCATAGATAATAACGTGGAGACTTTAGTCTCATACGCCGTATATACCAATAGAACCTTCGATGTCTCCCACAACATCGTAAACCAGCGCGTCCTCACATACGACTCTAAGGGCGGCACCCTCTTGGACGTCCAGGAGATCCGCTCCATAGGATATCACTCATCGGGTGTAGCCCTAAAGCAGATCATAGTGACCTACGCCAATGAGTTGAGTACGGAACCAATCGGAGTAAAGGTAATAGAGAACTCGTCTATCAACTCACAGGGTAATATAGGTAAGACGGTCATAACGACATATGAGGGAGCGACTATTGCCGATTCGGGTACCGGGGTTATAACGCCGTCAGATCCCGTAAAGAGGCAAGTCTATACCAATACCTCCTTCGACGCCCGTGGTAACGCGCTCACCCAGGAGCTTGTGACCGAAGTCTATGAGGATAGCGTCTGGAGCTTCTCGGAGGCTCAGGATATCACAACAACCTACGACGTACATGATAGAAGCACGCATTCCATGATCCTTAACTATACCTCAGCCGATAAGGCCACTCGAGAGTTCATCGACATGCAGGATATCTCTTACAATAGCTACGACTCCTTCGGCAATGTCGTAAACCAGACCATAGACACCTATTCCTCTTCTACGGTAGACTCTACCTCCTTCGTAAACCGTAAAGTAATAACAAATACTTACGATAATGTGATAGCCCAAAGACGTGGTAACGCCACAATAGTAGAGGTAACAAAGTACTCCGACATCGCCCAGGCTACAATAATAGA
>JAQVUX010000012.1:0-11614 GCA_028699255.1 Candidatus Omnitrophota bacterium
CGCCCTGTGTAATATTAACGGCTTGCGTGGCGCTGTAACCGGCTCTCCATAACGCATTAGCGGCATAACCGGATAAGTTAGTAAGGCCTGCCGCGCCCGCAGTGGCAAGGCTCAAGCCGTAACCTACGCCTATCGAGCCTGCCGCGCCTCCCAGCATACCCGCGAACGAGGCTGGCATTCTCTGGTCATACAGGTCTCTACCGGTTACCCAGGCATTCAGGCCATAACTTGCGGCGGTCACACCGCCATAAGCAAGGCCTGTGTATCCTGCGACAGCCATTGAATTACCGATGGCGGCCAGTACGGGCGACGACGCGCCCCCTGTCAAAAGCGTCGCGCTCGCTATCGCGCCGCCGGCTAATCCTCCCTTTACGGCACCCCAGCGAACTTCTGCATCAGTCGCTTTCTCAAGAGGCGTACCCACAAGTCCGCTAAAGAAGGGATACATAGGTATGTTATACAGATTCATTATGCCAATTTCCCTCGCAATGACATTGCCGCCTGCGGCCCTGGCGAGTGTCGCGAAATCGATCTGGCCGCCAAACCCGTCCGGCCTCGTGGGATTGGAGATTATTAGAGAAGCGTATTCTGTTATCGTGGGTATCCTGTCCTGTCCTGTGTAATTTGTGAAAAGGCGTTGAGCCGCGGCGGCGCCTTCGGCCTGCGAGAATGTAACGGCGGTAATATGGTAAGCTTCGCATTGCGGGCTTTGGAGTATCGCTATGGCTTTGTCGAGATTACCGGCGGCCATCATGGCCTCGTAGCCTTCGGCTATCTCCTGTGCTTCGAGAGAGTATAGCCCAGCGCCTATCCCGAGAGCCTGGCGTACGTCAATAGTGGTTACAGGGTTAACTGTCATACCCATCGCCCCGGCAATCGGAGCGTCCGTCGTCTTATATAATGTGTTCCCGCTTATCTTCAAGACATCGCCCAAAGACGCGCCGGAAGAAAGAAGAGAGAGCGCTTCTCGGGTACTTGTCAAACCGGCTTGCCTTGTCTCCTTAGACATATCCATTTCGGCCCACTTGCTGTTATAATAACTCTCGTTATCACGCAACATGCCCGCAAGCTGTTCCCGCGCCTGGGATTCATTTCCGGTAAGGCCGAGATAATCTTTTATGTTATTACTATAATCACAAAGCTTGGTAAGATCTGAGGCGGGATTGCATGTCGCGGATACTTTTGCCGCGGTGCCTGAACCCTCCATAACGAACACCTGGCCCAATTTCGCCGCGGCGGATATAAGCTCATTCACGGAGAGCATGTTGCCCTCGAACTGTTGACGCAGTGCTTTTATCTCCGCAAGATTTGAAATATTTTCCGAGGTTGGAGGATTTATAACACCCGGTTTCCTGTCGCCGATTATGTTATCAAAATAAGCCGCTATTTTATCGCGCGCCCCGGGATTGGCGGTATAGGTCTTGTTGTTGTCAAAGTATTTGCCGTTTTCGACGAGCTCACCGTTAAGCACGGACCAGGCTTTGCCTGAGGAAGGATCGATAGCGGCAAAGAGCCAGGTGTGGGTGGCAGATGTGGAAACAACCGCCAAGGCCTCGATCGTCTGCCCGTTCAACGTAATGGTAGCGATGAATTTTTCGCCAAAGATAGGTGAGAGTAATTTACTTGCGGCGGACTGGACTTCAGCTTTAAGCGAATTACCCTGTAAGTCCGTAAACACAGCGGCGGGCTGAAGCCTTAATTTCTCCACCTCGGTGATCAGCTTCCCGGTATTTGCATCGGTCGGTAGAAACATCTGCGTAGCGGAAGGTATGGTGTATTTCACGGCCTCAAGCACACCGTTTACGGGTACATAGGCAACCATATCGTCGTAATTAATAGCGCCCAATAACTGTGTTTTGTCAGATGACAGGAGAGCGATAGCCTCGATCGTCTTTCCGTTTAATGTAATGGTAGCGATATACTTTTCGCTTAAACCGGCAAGATTTAACAAGCTATCAGCGACGGCCCGGATTTCTGATTTCAGGGAATTACCCTGTAAGTCCGTAAGCACCGCGACGGGCTGATGGATAACCCTATCGAAGCCGGAGACAGGCTTCAAGCCGCCCGTTACATCTTCAATCGCAGGAATGAAGCATCTCACAGCTTCTAAGGTGCCATTTACTGTTACATAGGCGGTGTTATCAGCAGAATTAACGATACCCCTTAACTCGTTACCTTTAAACACAAGGAGCTGTTGCCCATCGGCACTGGCGACAAATCTCGTAGAAAGAATATCTCCGGACTTATTGGCCGAAAAACCGAGAATGCTACTTAACGAACTTACCGTCGCGATTTCGCCCGCCAAATTAATGCCTATCAGCACTCCGGCAGGCTGTGTATAAGACGCGGCCCCTACCCGGAGGTTGACAGAACTTATAGTAGTAATAAGTTTCGCTAAGGGATTATAACTTATATCGATTACCGTTTCGGCGGTAAGAACAGCGGCTATATCTTGTTTTGCGTATTTAAATCCCGCCTCGAGTGTCAATGTGCCAGGCAATTTAACCGCGATTGTAAACCTGTCGCCATTGGCGCCAGGATAAGTTTCGCCGGTCATTGTATACTCAAGTACGCCGCCTTTCACGGCCTCATGTACTTTGGCACCGTACGACTCCATATTTGCCGTAAGAACCGCTGTGCCACCTATCACTTCGAGGAACCTCGGGGCATATCTGTTGGCGTCGACATTATAAACCACATCGTATACCTGCTTGCCAGCACTGGAGAGCTGTTCGCCAAGTGTAAAGGATGCGCTTTGTCCGGCCATATTCACTTTTAACGTCGGCAGGGCTATAATAGATTGATTATTGTCAACAGTAACCGCGCTATATCTTTCAACGCCGGTATCAGGCTGGGTAAATGTGACGCTTGAGCCACCGGCGGCTATATTTATCGTCCCTGCGCCCCATTTTAAGGAAACCGTTTCGTTGGTTGTTTTGAATGAATTGTCAAGCGTAAATGTCTGACCCGGCGTGCCTACGATCTTATTATTTTCCATCTTAAAGTAGGAATCCGTGATATACACGCCGTGGGTGTCATAACCTATAATCGTTTTGAAACTTATATCGCTGTGAGCCGCCGAAGTCCCTGGCGTGGCGTTCATAGCCCATATGGTGTTATGCAGGGTATCGCCTTTTACCACATGCCCGATGCCCTGCAAAACATCGAATGTAAAATCGTTATGGATATTGACTTGAGCCGAAACTATCGTTATTTTTTCCGAAGATATGGCGGTGTCCACAGAAGACATCGTATAATTCTGCACAAAAGTACCATGTGAGGCTACTGTAAGATCCATCATTCCGCCAGTACCAACGAATTTGCCTGCATTAGCAACGCCTGTGGAGATATTTATCGCAGGCTGGTAACCGGATGAGAACACCGGTTGTATATGAATAGCTATGCCGTCATTGCCGAAAGCCTCAGCCCATGGATGATAGCCGGAGTTGTAAGTACCGCCGTTGCGCGAAACAAGGGTATCTATCCGCATGCCCTCGTTTATCGTAGCGCCTATACCGGCGAGGGCTGTAATATTTCCTGCGGTTACCGCTTTCGACAACGCATTTTGTATACCGGTTTGAACGTCTGGGCCGCTAAAATCAAATCTACCTATCTGCTGAACATCGCCCGCTACGGAAAGTGCCGTAGCCACATTACCGGCTTGCGTAATATTTTGCACCGCCGCCACAGTGCCATCGAACAGACGAACCGATCCTTGCGAGTTCTGGCTAAAGAGCTGTGAGGTTACCTGTGGGGAATACCCCACAAGGCCCATGTTATACGCCGGATCGCTTGACATCGGCCGGTAATTGCCGCATGGAGTAACATCAATTTGTTCGCTCATAATAACCAACTGCCGCTGGCCATCCTGACCGACCCTTATCTGCCATACATTCCACCCGGGGATGCCATTACTCGTCTGTGCTGTCATGCTCTGCCCGTAAGATTGCGCGCCTGTTATCTGCCCGGAGTTAAACTGTGTTGGGTCCAGTCTGACCACTTCGCCTGATAATTTGTAAGAAAAATGGCTACCATCCGCTGATAATGCTACCTCGGTTATCCTGTGGCCATCGTTTAACGGCGAGGCCAAGTCCACTTTCATAGATTGGCCTGGGAGTAAAACGTCATGCTTAAACGGCGCACTCGGATATATTGTCTTTGAAAGATCATTCGGATCGACCATTGCCTTATTCTCCTGCATAATATCCGCTTTTGTGATTTTACCGTCTGCGCCGCCATGAATCGTAATACCGTTTACAGGCGTCTCGCTCCAACTCGCCGGGAATATCTTTACCGTCGCGGAGACGGTAAGTGTCTTTCCCATGCCTATTATGAAATCGCCCACAGTTACATCACCATTCATAATCCCATCACCCCACTTGCCGAACGGCCCGGCATTTTCGTCATTTACGTTAAGCGTTGGAACATCTATTATGGGCGAATTATAGGCATCATTCGAGCCATACAATGTATCCGAAGGGCTATCCGTAACCTCAGGCGAAAACTTATCGGGTAATTCGCGCACAGTCAGTTCATTCTCAGGCAAACCCGTTTCCGGCAAAGCGATCTCCGGCAACTCATTCTCCATGGCTTTCGTTTCCGCTAAAGCCATGCCATCGATTTGCGCTTTAGACATATCGGTCTTCGGCAACACCTGGCCAAGATACGCCGTCTCGGGCATTTCGATGTGTTTAGGCATAGTGGCGTCCTGTTTCGCCATATCTTTAACATTGTCCGCCGCCAACTCTATCCCGGCAGACCCGGATCCATTGAAGAGCCCGGCATTGAACCATGTAGTATCAAGATCGGGTGAAGAGGTAAGCAGATTATTCAGTATGTTAACGTCGTATCCCGGGGTGGTCCAGTCAAAGAGCGTGGCGGTGCCCAGCGACGTATCGTTAGAGAGGGCATTTAAGTCTGTCATGCTGTCGAACATGCCGTCTCCTAAGTCGGTCCAGTCAAAGAGCGTGGCAGTGCTAAACGAGGTATCGCTTGAAAGCAGATCGTAGCCGAACGTTCCGCTATCAAAGACGTCCGACACGGATGCGGAATACAAACCGTATCCGGTCAGATCGGTTATATCATACGTCCCGTATGAGTCTAACGATCCGGCGGAGTACCAACTGGAATAATTATCGTAGCTGTAATCGAGGCCATAGCTATAATCATATGAGGTATAACCGCCGTAACTTGAACTGAAATCGTAAATAGACCCGCTATAACCGTAATCGCTGAAGGCGGAATAATTACTATAGCTATAATCGCTGTATATCGGATAACTGCTGTAGCTTGAATAATCGCTGAAATCCGAATAACTACTGCTATAGCTGTAATCGCTGTAGCTTGAGTAACCGCCGTAGTAATCCGACTCTCCGAGCAGATAAATCCCTGTCAGAGAGCTGGTCGGGGTAATACCCAGGACAAAACCGATATAATTTATCTCTCCGAGGGAAGACGCGTTCATCTCGTAAAGCTTGCCATTACTCCAGTAGTCAAGCCCCGATGAATCGGCAACAACCGTTATGGCGTGGCCCTTCTCACTGCCTTCCTCGGCCGATAATGTTACAACGGCGGATTGCGCAGAACCGCGGGCCACTTCATACGCCTGTGTAAGTATGGCAAAACCGAGGCAGTTCAAATATGTCGAATCTACCGTATCTTCCAATTCCCAAACTATGCCGGCCTGGTCGCCGATATGATAAAGACTGGATGTACCTTCGAACCCGCGGGCTAAGATATCTTCATCCGACATCCATGTCTTGTTATTGGTCAGATAGCTTTCAAACGTTTCGGAACTCGCCAGGAGAGTATCAATATCTGTTCCCCAATTAGCGGCGAGTTCGGTCATCGCCTGGTATGCTTCGGAATAAGTGATCGTATAAGCATTGTAACTTCCTTCCGTATCGTAATTACCATAACCACTACCTTCATAGAAACCCCATGACCTATCCGTAAAATCGACCGCGCCAGTATCACCTGCAGCCAAGCCGCTTATGTCTCCCCATCCGCCCGAAGCGGGGCTGTCGAACAAAGAGCCTCCATAGACGTTTGTTATAGGCTGAATATATGTATCGTCTATACCCCAACTCCATCCGCTCCAGGTACCTCCTGCATCAGTAGGAAACTGATTGCTGTAGCTTCCGAACGGGCTGTAATATGAGTCGCTGAAGGTTGTTGTGTAATCACCGGCTCCGAATATGCTCGTACTGTCGCTCCAGATACTGCTATCGCCCCACAGATCGCTGATCCAGGAACTGGTCGTGCTAAGACCCAAGTCGCCGGCGCTAAAATCAAGGCTACTATCGCTCCAGATACTGCTATCGCCCCACAGATCGCTGACCCAGTCACCGGTTCCGGTCGTACTGCTGTATAAAAGCGCGGAATAATCCACGAGGTCTGTATCCCATAAATTGGCGGAATAGCCCAATGAGGCATCGTATAATCCGGAATAATCGTTCAGGCTTATGCCGGAAAGGCCGGAATAATCCTCAAGGCCGCTCGTCCAAAGCCCGGAATAGTACTCCAATCCACTGTTCCATACATCTGAATAATCCGATATACCCGTATCTAAAAGGCCCGATAAGCCGGTAAAATCTGTCATGCCGGATAGATCGCTGTAGGATATGTCATTATAATCAAGCAGGTCGCTCATATAACTTGTCGTGTAGCTGAACACATCCTGATATTCCGTGTCCAATGATTGTATGGATGTCGTCAGGTTCGTCAGAGAATCATCTAAGCCCGCATAATCGGTAATCCCGCCGATACTGCCGTAGGAGATAGCATCGGAGGCGATACTGTCCAGATCCCAGGAATACGAATCCGTTGTAAGAGCCGCGATGCTTTCATCGACGGACAGATCATCCGATATCCCGCTCCACAGCGTACCTACTATATCGTTTGTCGCGGACAGATCATCCAGGTTGGCGGAAGAAGAAACGACGCTGTCTAATGCCAAGTCCATCGCGACGGTGGCGGTGAACGCTTCCTTGCCAAAAAGTTCCGTGAAGCCGTCCGACCAATATTTTTCTATAGCCGCCGCAGTCTCCTCCACCTCTTCGGCGTTATCCGTCGTAAGAGTTATAGAAGCGCTTGCCCCAGCAGACGCGTCTTCCGCTTCAAACATCGCCTCCTCTATTAATTCATCGTATTCCTCGTCGCTTATCGCGTCTTCCGCTTCCAACTGCTCTTTAGCGGCCTTTGCCGCTTCTATCTTGGCGTCGAACCATCCCTGTATGGTAGCGTTGGTAGTTTTGGAAGAATCGGCCTGGTTATAAAACTCCTTAAGGGTATCCGCGGCCTGCATTAAACGCCCTGACGTCTTGGTTTCTATCATACGGTTCAGCGTTTTTTCTATGATTTCCTTGGCATCTGAGGTCAACATAGTGCCGTTCGCTACCGCCTTAAGAACGCCCTGAACGATATCGTTGTTGGACGACATCCACTCGTAAGTTTGATAATTAGGATTATTGGTAATCTTGGCCGCCGCCACAACAACCGGCGGGGTATCCGGCACAATTTGTTTGTAATTATCCCAGATGATTTTTTGTATGGCCGCTTTGGTCGCCGCGTCCTTCGTCCAGTAGTTATCCGCCTTCAATTCGGTCGTTGTCCCTGTCGCGAAAGGATTATAACTCGGGCTGTACGGAGAAGTGCTGGAGACGCTACTTATCTTAGTACCAATAGTGGCGAGCGAGGCATCGTTAATCGAAGTACCGGTACCCGTAGAGGCTTCTCCGGAAAGAGCCGACAAGGTGGTCGCGTAGTAAGCGTAGTCAAACCATGACGGAGATTCGGCGTACAGGCTCTCCGTAGCAGTGCTACCGCTCGAGACACTCGCCGCTTCGGCTATAGCCATATAGTTGGCGATGGAAGGTTCGGTGCTTATGCCGGTGTAATTTGCGCTCCACACCGACTCGGAGACCGTGCCGGCATTTCGTACCGACTCAAGCGCGAAATTAAGCCAGCTATGGTCAAGTGGTGGCCCTTGCTGCGCAGATGCCTGACGGCGCGTGTTAAAATCTATCTCTTCTTTAGATTTCGAGGATGGGCCGTGAAAGGCATTGGCATACGGATTGGTTAAATATTCGACTATCGCCGCCATTTGCTCTACCCTAATCTTCTCGGCATAATAATCCATAAACGCGTCCCATTCCGTATAGGCGTTTCTCCTGTTACTGGTCCCGCTACTACCCCCCGTAGCTTCTATCGCGTTATCGAGGATGCTGAAGTCCGGCAGTTCTGTGGTACCGGAGGCTTCGGTATCGTCTGTGGCCGGATCATCTATCCCGAATCTCGAGAACGGCGTAACCGTCGGCTCATTCCATGCGCCGTCATCGCCCCAGTACCCGCAGTATTCTTTCAATAACGTATCATAGTCGACCGCTTCATCCACGGTCGTATCCACCTCATCCGTAGAATCAGGATCGATGTAATTTCCGCTCGTATCATAGGTTCTGCCGGTGGTCTCAGTAGTAGTATTCGCCCCTTCGGTCGTCGCTTCAGTTACGCTCAGGGGCTGGGACAATGAGTTATAACTTCCGATCAGAGTATCTATCACGTAACTGCGGCTTAAGTTCGTACCAACGCTATTGTATGTTATATTCGAATGCGTAAGCCGGCTCGAAGAATCGTAAGTCCTGTCGATATTATCGTACTGGGTAGTAGTAACTCCGTTCTGCACCACCACTACCGTTTCCCTTAATACCTGGCCCAAGGAGTTATATTTGTCTACAGTGGTATCCATGGTATAAGAAGTTGAGGTCGTATAACCTTCGGTGCTGATAAGAACGACTTCCTGGCTTGAGTGAACAAGACGGTCCGACTTATCATAGGTCCTGCTGGCGGTATCCGTCTGTTTTGTAAGATAACCGCCGTCCATCGTCCGGACTGTCTGGGTCAGAACCTGGTCGAGGTCATTATAAGAATCTATGGCCGTCTCCACATAATAATCGTGCTCGAGATTACCACCGCGCTCCGAGACGCAAACAACAGAATAAGTAAGCTGTCCCAACGCGTTGTAGGTACGATCGGCGGTGTCCTGGATAATCGTTATCTTGTCGCCTTCTTTGACAACCTGCGTCTCGAATAATACCTGGCCGAGCGAATTATAAGCGTTTATCGTCGTCGTCATGGAATACTGCTGGTTTAGGTCTGTACCCGTCTTCAGAACGTCTTCTTGTGAATATGCGAGCCGGCCAGAAGAATCGTAATATCTGTCGGCGGTATCGGTCGCGGTAGTGGTAACATCGCCGTCTATCGTGGTCCTGGTCATTATCGCAATCTGTCCGGCATCGTTATAACTATTGATGATGGTTTTGACGGCATAAGTGTGGTCGAGGCCTGTGCCGGATTCCGTTATGCTGACATTTGACGTCAGAAGACGGCCCAACTCGTCGTAAGTCCTGTCGGAAGCATCGGTCTCCACCGTGGTCTTGCCGCCATCCACCGTAGTGATAGTCATCTGCAGAACCTGGCCTATTGAGTTGTAACTTGATATCACCGTCGCTACCGTATACGTATAATCGAGCGCTCCTCCGGATGCGTTGATTTTATAGTTCGAAGACGTAAGCCGGCCCAATGAATCGTATGTCCTGTCGGCGAGATCTGTTTGTGTGGTAACTTTATCGTCTTCCGTGGTAACGGTCGTCATAAGCAATACCTGATTCAGATCGTTATATTTGCTTATCGTCGTCTCAACTTCATATACCCTGTTAAGCCCCGTGCCGGTTTCGGTTATTATAATATCGGAGTAATTGAGCCGGCCCAGCGCGTCATAAGTCCGCGCTTCCTGGTCGATCTGGACAGTGGTAGTCATGCCGTCATCCGTAATCTGCGCCATCTTCGCGACCTGGCCCAATGAATTGTATTCATAGATAGTTGTATCGACAGCGTATGTCTTGCTGTAATTTTCCTCTGTTTCCGTAACGAGTACGCCCGACCAGGTTAAACGGCCGGAAGTGTCATAAGTTCTCTGGGCGTAATCAACCTCGGTTATAACTTTATCACCCTCGGATTTAATCCAACTCTCGGCTATAACCTGGCCAAACGCGTTGTATTGTCTCACCACATAAGCTATCGTCGCATCCAGAGAGCCGCCGCTTGTAACCACGAGCGTCTCCGACTGCGTCAGGCGGCCGTTTGTATCGTAGATCCTGTCTGCAGAGTCAGCATTGGTGGTGATAGTATTCCCATCAACCGTATTTCGTAACATGCGCGTTATCTGATCCGCCGCATTATAGCCGAGTATCTGGGTATCGACTATATAAGTGTGGTCTAAGCCATTACCTGTTTCATGAACAGTTACACCCGACCACGTAAGCCGATCTTCGCTATCATAGACATTATCGGCGTAGGTCGTCTCGGTTGTCGTCTTGCCATCCTCGACTGTAGCCACAGTCTGTCTGGCCACCCTATCGGAAGAGTCGTAACTATCGATGGTTGTGTACACTGTTGTGGTAGAGTCGAGCGCGGAGGCTGTCTTATTAACAGTTACAGCCGAATATACGAGCCGCCCGGTGGTATCATACTTCTTGCTCTCTATATCAGTTTGAGTATCGGTAGAAATCCCGTCTGCGGTAACACGCGTCATTCGCGCTATCTGGCCTATGTCATTATAAGCCTGCACTGTTATATTTTGATTATACGAATAGTCCAGGCCTGGTTTTATTTCTTCGATCGATTTATCGGAACCTATAAATCGCCCCTGCAAATCGTAAGTCGTGTCAGCGATATCTTCCTTGATGATAATATCACCTGTGGATTCTGTAATAACCTCTTTTTGTCTGGCAACCTCTCCCGCATCGTTATATCTTAATATGATAACAGAGTCCTCATAGTTAACAGTGCGATCCGGTGAAGTTTCCGTAACCGCGATGTCGTAAGCATGCAGAGTACCATCGAGGTTATACATTTTGGGACCTAAGTCTGTTTCCGTCTTTGTGATAAGGCGCGTAGCCATTGTCCTAGTTGTAAGTATAGGTTGCCATATGGCATTAAAACTGATAACTGAATAAGTGCCGGTCTCAATACTATCAAGGGCGGAACCGTCGGCGCCGGTGCCTATATCGCTACTGGAGTAGTTATACCCGGTCTCAATGCCTATGGAATTGTATTTTATGTTGGTCTTTTCGGTAGTGGAAGTGACGCCGTTCTTCACGGTAACACTGCGGGTACTTACTGCCTGGCCGATACCATTGAAAGCTAATGTGGCAAAGGCCTGTATCCATGTGTTATTTATAGATGTGCCATCAGAGGCTGTCCCGAACTCTTGTACGGTGGAACGAGAGGCGATGACATTGCCGTGGATGTCATACATTGTCGGGCCGTCGCTGGTATATACCGAGGTAATGTTGTTTCTTATATTAGTAGTGGTGGTATATATAGGTTGCCATATGTCGTTAAAACCGGTGATTGAATACACACTGCTTTCGCTGGTGTCTATCGCGGAACCGTCGGCGCCGGTGCCTATATCGCTACTGGAGTAGCTATACCCGGTCTCAATGCCTATGGAATTGTATTTTATGTTGGTCTTTTCGGTAGTGGAAGTGACGCCGTTCTTCACGGTAACACTGCGGGTACTTACTGCCTGGCCGATACCATTGAAAGCTAATGT
>JAQVUX010000012.1:11714-20999 GCA_028699255.1 Candidatus Omnitrophota bacterium
CTATATCGCTACTGGAGTAGCTATACCCGGTCTCAATGCCTATGGAATTGTATTTTATGTTGGTCTTTTCGGTAGTGGAAGTGACGCCGTTCTTCACGGTAACACTGCGGGTACTTACTGCCTGGCCAATGTCGTTAAACTTTATAACTGACTCCACGCCGCTGATACTGGTATCTATCGCGGAACCGTCGGCGCCTTTACCAACTTCTCTAACAGTATAGTTATACCCGGTCTCAATACCTATGGAATTGTATTTTATGTTGGTCTTATCCGTGGTTGAGGTAACGCCGTTCTTTACGGTAACGCTACGGGTACTTACTGCCTGGCCGATGTCGTTAAACTTTATAACTGACTCCACGCCGCTGATACTGGTGTCTATCGCGGAACCATCGGAGCCTTTAGCGACTTCGCGGGTCAAGTAACTATACTTGTTCTCCCTGCCCTGCAAATCATATTTTATGTTGGTCTTGTTGGTAGTCGAGGTAACGCCGTTACTGACTGTGGTTATCGTTTCACTCAGTGCCTGGCCGATGGAATTATAGGCTGATATCTCGGTCTCTACCGTTTGATACGTCTCGAGTCCGGTATTAGTTTTAGTTATAGCTGTCTTTGAGAAAATAAGCCGGCCTAATGAGTCATACCTATTATCGGCAATATCGGTAGCAGTAACTGTACTGCCATCGGTATTTTTAGTAACAATCGTTTGCCGCAAAACCTGATTTAACTCGTTATACGTGATTTTGCTTTCCTTTATATCCTGGAGATAGAACCCATCACCGGATTCCGTAATCTCTCGCATGGAATATATATTATTCCCATGGACATCATATAACTCGTCCGCGATACTCGTCTCAGAAGTAGTCAGCCCCCCTTTCTCGGTAATACGCCTTAACCTGGCTACATAACCCTGCGTGTTATATTTATCGATCCATGTTGTTACTTTATATGTAAGATAATATCCGAACCCTTTCTCCTCCGTAGTGACAGAACTATAAGTAAGCTGTCCGAGAGTATTGTATTGTCTGTCGGCGGAATCGGTTAATATCTTCGTAGTACCCTCTTCCGGTACGATCGTTTGCGTCATTCTTAAAACTTGGCCGAGGGAATTATATTTAGTTATATCATTCGTTAAATTATAGGTTTCCGAATATGCATTACCGTTCGCATCGGTGCCCCAGGTATGAACCTTTACCTTGCTGTATATAATACGGCCGTAGGCATCATACTGTTTAACTGGGTTCCCTGCGGAATCTAAACAATCTTCTTCCTCCGTATGCAAATTCCCTTCTACTGTAGTTTTACGCACGCTTATCGCCTGGCCAATATCGTTATACATGAATATCGATGTAAAGACCGTATAACTACGCCCGGTTGAATCGGTCACCTGAACATACGTTCCCCTGAGCAAAAATCCTGCATCATAACTACGATCAGCTATATCTGATACCGTAGTAGTAACACCGTTATCTACCGTAACTTGGGTCATCTTACCGACCATGTTATTATAATCGTAACTTGAAATAGTGGTCTTGACGGTATAGGAATGGTTCAGGCCGGTACCTTTTTCGGTAATCTTGACGCACGACTCTTTAAGACGACCATCAATATAATAAACCCTAGGTGATAATATGTCCTGTTCCAAAGTCGTCTTTATCACATTATTAATCGTGCCATCTGAAGTATCTATTTTATATACAGATAAACTATTAATCTGGCCTAATGCGTTATAACTGTTTATTATTGTAGTTTCAAAATATGTATAGTTAAGATTATCACCAAGTTCATTTACCTTAACATATGCAGTAGTAAGCATGCCATAGCTGTTATAGCTTCGCGCCTTCCAGTCTGTTTCTGTTTTCGTTAAATCACCATTGACGGTAACTTTGGTCATCATAGATACCTGATCAAAGTTTAAATAAGTCGACATAGTCGTCTCCAGGCTATAGCTGTCGTCCGCGTCAACGCCTTCTTCCGTAACGTTGATTTTCGAATATGTAAGGCGCCCTCTGGAATCGTAGATTCTGACTGCACTATCAACTTGAGTTGTAGTTACCCCATAATCTACGGTAACCACCGTTTGTTTAAGCATCTGCCCCAACGCGTTGTAAGAATTTACCGTCGTCTCGGTAGTGTAGGAATGGTTAAGCACCCCCCCGCCCGTATTCGTGTCCGTCTCGGTAATGGTCACATACGAATACTTAAGAAGGCCGGAAGAATTGTATCGTCTATTCTCTATATCAACCTGCGCTATGCATTGAGCGCCGCCCAGATTGTACGTATACTGGCTCATCTTTAAGACCTGATCGGCGGCATCATAATCAGTGATATTCGTTATTATGTTATATATGTGTGTATAAGCGCCTTCTAAACCTTCTTCCTTTATAGTGATATTCGAGGTTAAAAGACGCCCATGTGTGTCATAAGTCCTTGCACCCGCATCGGTCTGAGTCGTTTTCTTAGTATTAACAACCTCGGTACCGTTATAATATTGTTCTATAGTTATCTGCTCCATCTGTAAGACCTGATTAAGAGTATTATAAGAACCTATATTCGTGCTCACTGTATAAATATGATTTAAGACAGTGCCGGTGGAATCTTTCTCTGTAATACTGGTACTCGAAGTTAAAAGACGGCCCTTTAAGTCGTAAGTTCGGTTGGCAGAATCGATCGTTGTAGTAGTAACTCCAACAGCGTTTACCTCGTACTTCATCCGTAAAACTTGACCGAGGGAATTATAAGAACCAATGCCGTCTTTGCCTATCCATGTCGTCTCTATATTGGTATAGTTTAATCCTGTGCCATGCACATAAACGCTAATGCAAGTATATGAAAGCCGGCCATACTGGTCATATCTCCTGGGGGTTAAATCCAACTCTTCGGTAATTTTGCCGCCGTCTGTAGTAATTTGCAGCATTTTATTTACCTGGCCGAGATCGTTATAGCTCCCACGCACCACGCTATCTTTATACGCCCCTATCCATGTCTCTACAGTATAGTAATGCCACAATTTAGTTGTATCTACTGTATTATCCGCATTTATCCACTGTTCTGTTACGCTGACCTTCGAGTAACTAAGACGACCATACGCATCATAAGTCCTATCGGCCATATCGGATTCTGTAGTAAAATTATTTTGATCAAACGTAAAAGTGTTCATTCTCTTTATCTGACCCAAGGCATTATAATCCGTTATAGAGCTTGTTACTATGTATGTATGAGATAATACACCGCCTTCATCCGCTGTACCTAATTCGGTAACAGATATTCCGGTTGTATAAAGTTGTCCCAGAGAATTATATTTTCTTTCATTTATATCGGTCTCGATGGTCATTTTGTCGCCATCTACCGTGGTGCGCGTCATGACTGCAACCTGACCTAAGGTGTTATAGTTATTTATAGTAGTAGCAACCGTGTAGGTATGATTTAAGACGGTGCCGGTGGAATCTTTCTCGGTAATACTGGCACTCGAGGTTAAAAGACGCCCGGATGCATCGTAGGTTCTATTGGCGGAATCGGTCTCGACGGTAGTCTTACCGCCATCTACTGTTACCTGGGTCATTTTGAGTGCCTGGCCGATAGCATTATAACTTGATATCGTAGTCTCTACCGTATAGGCATGATTCAGGTTACCGCCTGTTTCGGTTATAGTGGTTTTGGAATATGTAAGCCGGCCTAATGAGTCATACACTCTGGGAATGCCCGTTACATTCTCTTCCACCGTCCATTTATCGCCATCGTGAGTTTTTTGTGTCAAATACACAACCTGACCTAAACCGTTATAGCTCATCCATGAATCTAAGGTGTAGGTGTGATTTAAACCGGCGCCTGTCTCTGTATAAGTTACACCGTTCGATATCATGCGGCCTAATGCGTCGTAAGCCCTGTCGGTATAGTCCTCTGCCTTAGTGGTAATACCGCCGTCTACGGTAATAGTAGTCATTCTCAGCGCTATGCCGCGGGAACTGTAGCTTGTGATATTTGTCTGGACCGAATATGTATGGTTCAATGTGGTAACACCGGCTACCACACCGACCTCATGTATACTGACGTTACTCTGCGAGAGCCGGCCGTGATACCAGTATACCCTGTCGGCTGAATCGGTCTCTGTGGTAACTGTGTAGTTATTGGCATCGATTGTTGTCGTAGTAATTGTTTGCATCCGTATAACCTGGCCGAAGGTGTTGTAATAATTGGTCACACCCGATATGCCTGACATCTTCGTCTCTACGGTATAAGTACTATTGAGATTGGAACCCGTCTCATGATACTCGATCTTCTGATTTATAAGGCGGCCTAATGAATCGTATGTTCTATCGGCGATATCGGTAGCAACCGTAGTTTTTGAGTTGTCAACCGTCGTGGTGGTTATGCGTTTGACCTGGCCTAAGGTATCATAGGTAATGCCGCTTGTTGCGGTAGTGTAAATATGAAGGACCTGAATATTCATACCTGAACCGGTGGATGTCGTCGTTATCGCCGCTCCGTCTTTCGTAAGGGCAAGTGAGAATGTATACAAATACGAGTTTGTACCGGCGATGGGAGTGGTAGTACAACCCACTACAAAATAGTCTACCTCTGATGATATGCCTCCGGATAATGTAGTACCCTTAATTCTTATCCTAACGCCGTTATAAAGATACGCATCCGTCATAGTAAATTGCGTCGAATTGATCTGGGTACACCCCAGATAAGCTTCTCTCCACGCCTCTACATTCTCTCTTATCTCAACCGCAGATGATGTGAGTTGTCCAAGTGTATTATAGGTTCTATTAGACTTATCCTCTTCTACCGTCCTTAGATCGCCGTCGGTAGTAATAGTAGTCTGCGTTAATATCTGGCCTAAGGAATTGTAAGAACCGATACCGTCTTTACCAGTCCATGTCTCGATGCCATACCAATGATCCAGGGTGTTAGTGCCATCGGTACCTGTTTCATGATCCTGTACTTTAGAATATGACAGGCGGCCTTGAGTATCGTAAAGTCGAGAAGTAGCATCATATTCATCGGTTACTTTAGCTCCGTCTGTGGTCTTCTGCCACGTCATCTTTACCTGGCCTAAAGAGTTATAGCTTCCGAACTGGGCGACGCCGTTTATGTATCCGCCTATGAATGTTTCCACGGTATAGTAATGGTCGAGTACCGTGCCCCATGTAGTGCCGGTAACATCTAATTCATGTGTGGTTACCTTAGAATATGACAGGCGGCCTTGAGTATCATACAACCTGTGAGAGCCTGTGGCATCCCATTCGTAGGTGACTTTACTGCCATCTATGAATTTACCGCTTGCATCAGTCTGTTCCGTATATGTCAACATTGTGTCGATCTGGCCGAGAGAATTATACCCGCCGTAAACAGTATCACCGCTTTTAAAACCTATCCAGGTTCTGACATTGTAGGAGTTGTCGAGGGTAGAGCCGTCACTGGTGCCTGTTTCATGATAATGGATGGTGGAAGATGACAGACGCCCGGATGCATCGTAGGTTCTATTGGCGGAATCGGTCTCGACGGTAGTCTTACCGCCATCTACTGTTACCTGGGTCATTTTGAGTGCCTGGCCGATAGCATTATAACTTGATATCGTAGTCTCTACCGTATAGGCATGATTCAGGTTACCGCCTGTTTCGGTTATAGTGGTTTTGGAATATGTAAGCCGGCCTAATGAGTCATACACTCTGGGAATGCCCGTTACATTCTCTTCCACCGTCCATTTATCGCCATCGTGAGTTTTTTGTGTCAAATACACAACCTGACCTAAACCGTTATAGCTCATCCATGAATCTAAGGTGTAGGTGTGATTTAAACCGGCGCCTGTCTCTGTATAAGTTACACCGTTCGATATCATGCGGCCTAATGCGTCGTAAGCCCTGTCGGTATAGTCCTCTGCCTTAGTGGTAATACCGCCGTCTACGGTAATAGTAGTCATTCTCAGCGCTATGCCGCGGGAACTGTAGCTTGTGATATTTGTCTGGACCGAATATGTATGGTTCAATGTGGTAACACCGGCTACCACACCGACCTCATGTATACTGACGTTACTCTGCGAGAGCCGGCCGTGATACCAGTATACCCTGTCGGCTGAATCGGTCTCTGTGGTAACTGTGTAGTTATTGGCATCGATTGTTGTCGTAGTAATTGTTTGCATCCGTATAACCTGGCCGAAGGTGTTGTAATAATTGGTCACACCCGATATGCCTGACATCTTCGTCTCTACGGTATAAGTACTATTGAGATTGGAACCCGTCTCATGATACTCGATCTTCTGATTTATAAGGCGGCCTAATGAATCGTATGTTCTATCGGCGATATCGGTAGCAACCGTAGTTTTTGAGTTGTCAACCGTCGTGGTGGTTATGCGTTTGACCTGGCCTAAGGTATCATAGGTAATGCCGCTTGTTGCGGTAGTGTAAATATGAAGGACCTGAATATTCATACCTGAACCGGTGGATGTCGTCGTTATCGCCGCTCCGTCTTTCGTAAGGGCAAGTGAGAATGTATACAAATACGAGTTTGTACCGGCGATGGGAGTGGTAGTACAACCCACTACAAAATAGTCTACCTCTGATGATATGCCTCCGGATAATGTAGTGCCTTTAATCCTTATCCTAACGCCGTTATAAAGATACGCATCCGTCATAGTAAATTGCGTCGAATTGATCTGGGTACACCCCAGATAAGCTTCTCGCCACGCCTCTACATTCTCTCTTATCTCAACCGCAGATGATGTGAGTTGTCCAAGCGTATTATAGGTTCTATTAGCTTTATCCTCTTCCACCGTCCTTAGATCGCCATCGGTAGTAATAGTAGTCTGCGTTAATATCTGGCCTAAGGAGTTGTAAGAACCGATACCGTCTTTACCAGTCCATGTCTCGATGCCATACCAATGATCCAGGGTGTTAGTGCCATCGGTACCTGTTTCATGGAAGCCGTGATTCGAATACTGCATATTACCATTACTGTCATATTCATTATTGGCCATCGTATATTCAAGCGTCGTTTTATTCCCATCGATCGTGGTAATATTCATCCATACGGCCTGACCTAAGGCGTTATAATTATCTATACTCGTCTTTACTTCATAGGTATGATCCAGATTTGTTCCCTTTTCATTAATACTTACATCGGAGTAACTAAGTAGGCCGGATGCGTTATATTTTCTGTCGGTGGAATCGGTCTGGGTGGTAGTCTTACCGCCGTCTACGGTAACGGCCGCCATCTTTAAGACTTGCCCCAAGATATTGTAATTCGATATCGTGGTATCTACTGTATATGTGTGAGAAAGAGCGGTTCCTGTTTTACTTTTTTCCGTAACGCTTTCGAACCGATATTTCATCCGGCCATAAATATCGTAGGTAACTCCACTCGTTGCCGAGATTGTAATTTTATCCGGCGAGTCACTCGATGTGGATGTTTCGGTCCATGCGGTCATCTGGTTCAGGGCATTATATGTTATGCCTGTTTTTTTAGACGTATAAGTTACAGTCAAAACGGAGCCGCTCGTAGCAGTATCTTTCTCAGTCGACGTTGAGTCTATCGTCGTATATCTGTTCTTATTATCATAAACGCCCAACGTAACAGTATTGGTTGTCGTTGTCGTTATCGTGCCGTCGACATATCCATTCACTCTCTCGGAATATCCGGTCAATCTACCCCTGGCGTCAAAGGACGTGTTCTCTTTGTACGCAGTGTCGACCTGCCGCCATGCGCCTGAGACATAGTTATAGTCTTCTGTTATCTGATATTTGGCATTGCCCCATGCATCGAAGCTTTGAATTTTACCTGACTCGCAATACTTGCTCGCGATGGAAGCCGCTGTCATATCGACTATCGTGTGCGTAGTCTGTGTAAGATTCGGCGCAGATGGCCTTGTTAGATATATCGTACTACCCATGTCCGTGGCTACATAAGTAACCTCATCGCTGTATGCAACAAAGCCGTGGTATTCATAGGCGTAAGTGCCGGATACTTCCTGCGTCCAGACGAATTGGCCGGACGAGCCCTGGCTGGGATCCCAAGCATAGCTATTGCTTGTCTTGGCTGTAGCGTTGCCGCGGACATCCCAGGCGGTGGATACCTCGACTGTCTTAGTCGAAGCAGTAAGTGAGGTCTCATCTATGAGCCCGGAGACTGAGGCGTCGTAGTTAAATTGTGAGGCGGATATGTAGGTAATAGCTGTGGTCGAAGTTACGATCCCGCGCGAATTATAGCTTGTCTCGACTTCGGTTTTTGTATCGAATACGAAGTTGCCGGTTGCAGAATCATATATATAGGTGTCGGAAGTGTAATTTGTAACGTTGCCTTTAAAATCGATCCTGGTATTCTCGATCTCCTGTATACTTACGGGGGTAGTTTTAGTTGCATCGGTGTATGTGCATACGGTCTTGCTTGTGGCGTTATGCCTGGCATCATAGGTTATATCAGAGATTTCCTCATAAGACAGGGGCGTAGACGCAAGTTCACCCGTAGAATCAGTTCCATATGAGGTGATGGTCTGGCTTTCCGCGTCGCCGCGGGATGTGAAATTGGAATTATGTATAATGTTCTCTTTGGTTAATTCTATCTTGCCGCTTGTCTCATTATAAGCCGATATATCCTGCGTCTGGTCTACGGCATTACCTAAGGAATCGTATAGCTTTGTTTCGATTACAGTCTGGTCGATGAGCTTACTATCTGAGCAGGAAGAATCCGTCCAGCGCGTTATTGTGCTGGTCTTGGCATTGCCTCTCCTCTGGGCTATGACGTTATCCGGGTCATATTTATTTACCACAGTCTTGTGCTCTATTAATAAATCGGTATTGTCGTAAGTATCTATGGTCTGGTTTAGGATATTGCCGAAGGAGTCGTACTTATCATAACTTACTTCCTGGCGGTCTACAAAATCTGCGTCAGCCATCGCTTCTGCGCTGTAGCTCTTTATGCTTGATGTGGCGAGCCTGTCATGGATATCGTAGGTATTGATAAGCTTTTGGGCTTCGGAGAATGTCCATGCGGAATCTTCATACACTTCGGTCACAAGCTCCTGAATAAGCGCATTACCGCGGGCGTCAAATGTGAGATTTGTATATAACTGACGATCTATTGCTTCGGTAGGTGTGATCGCTCCTATACCTGAATCGGCAATGGTGGCGCCTGTGTACGTCGTTATGACGGTGGTTCCTATGTTACCCTGTGAGTTGATAGACGAGTTCTCTATTACCTTTACTCCGATAGGTTCCGTGCTCGACTCGTTGGCGTAGGTTACTATGATCTGCTTTAAGGCTACACCGGAGGAGTGATAACCTATGGATC
>JAQVUX010000013.1 GCA_028699255.1 Candidatus Omnitrophota bacterium
TGATCCTTGGCAGGATTTGATTTGCGAAGGGGAAAGGGCGGTGACATGGGGCCGGGAATTGTGGGACGGATATAAGGAAAAGGCGAAGGTGGTTAGATGAATGCAAGTGATCGAAAACTGGAAAAAGCGAATGCTGAAGATTATGAATACCATGAACCGCCCCAATACGACAATGAACATGAACGTTGGGCAAAGTGCGGCACAAAATTGAAAAAATAAGTCCGCCTAAGCCGCCTTAGTCGCGGCCTCTTTTTACCAAGTCCAATTTAACGCTGTTTTTATCTTCCAGACAAGTTCGTCTTTTAGGGCACCTAAAAACCATCTAATACTATGTGGTGCCGTCATTGCCTCATAAGCAATCTCTAAATCGTTTTTCATAGAGATTTGTTGAATTATAACTATACAAATCTTTCTCACTACATACATCTATATAGATTCCTTACATTTCATCATAAACATGTATAAATTCTTTCAATCTCTCCCTATATCTGCCCTCTGGATAGCGTTCGTCGAAACGTTCTGGATTCTCATTCTGTCTGATCTTTGCGGCGTGCCGGTCCCTTATGCAGCTTTCCCGGTCGTTTTCCTTCTCGTATTCGCGATATATGCAAAGGACCACGCTGGCGGCGGTGCAGAGGATGATATAAACAATCCTGGCAGAATTATCAGATATCCCATTGAGAAGATTGCCTATATTGTGGGTGCTTTGGCCCTTATCATTGTCGTTGCAACCGATTACACTAAGCTGCCTTTCGTGGTTATTCCTGTCATCATAGGATATTCATATGCGATGAAATTTGGCAATTTCCGGCCAAAGGACATCCCAGGACTGAAGACTCTAATCGTTGCCGCGCCAACCGCATACTGTTATGCTGGTCTGGTAGGCGGGGACTGGCGGGCCTATCTGTTAGTTTTTCTTGTGACCATCATTGATACAACCCTCTGCGACATTCGCGATGCGGTTGGCGATGTGGCAAGCGGTGTAAGGACCGTGCCGGTTTTGCTTGGACGATCGCGAACGCTTGCAATATTGGCGATTGTAGATATTGCGATCTTTTATTTATCGCCAATTGTCGGTATTTTGGGCATGATGTTCATAATATACTTTAGAAAAGTAAGACCAAATTCGCATTATGACGTGCTGGTGGATGGTTGGATTCTATGGGTATTCTTATTTAGCGAAATTCTTAAATAGTGGTTAGACTATGAAGTTGTTGTAGGGTTTAAATAGCACTACAAGAAGATTGTAGTATAACACTTTCGCTCCACCCTTGGATTGGGGCAAAATAGTCAAACGATGGGATGATGGTCGGTGAGGAAAACTAAGAAACAATGTTCGTTTTATCCGAACGAGGTATCGATTCGGTTGCTCGGCGTGCTTCAAAATAGAATGAAGAAGTCCAAGAGCGAGATAATCAATGATTCCATCTGGATGCAGGCCAATATAGATGAGCATATAGCCCAGCAGATGTCGAAAGCGATGGACGACAACATGGAGAGATTTGGAGAGGTGGTGCGGGCGGAATTAAAAAAAGTACTGGATTGCAACCGAAAACAGCAAATACTGAATGAGAAGAATGTCGAATAAGTAAATCCAGGCCACATAGAGCACGGTTACCAGCCGGGCGGGCCTGGAAGTTAAAGGAGCTGTCGCGCACCTCAGAGTAAAGAGAGATACCCCGACAAGCTTTTACTTGGCTTTTCGGCTATTTCTACCTTGCGTGAGACTGTGCGGCATGGTGACATGAGGCATGGTAGCATGTGGATTGTGGGTATCTTAATTCTATTGGTATTGGTTCCTGTGTGGTGGATTTGGCTCTATAGGCATCCGAGGGCGGGACTATGAGGCTCAAATCCAAAGGCGAACGTGGCCGGGGCGCAAATGATCTGATGGTTATGGCTTGCATGTGGCCGCGCGATCGATATTACATGGAAGGCCCGCATGTGGCGAGCAATGGCAGAAACACCCAACCAGATCAAGACGAAATTCTTTCTTATATTGCCCAAAATGGACCATGTTCTAGGTACGATGTGGAATTAGAATGTATGCAAAGCAAATCGGCGGTTTTAACGCATTTGGCAGCCCTCCAGAAGGCGGGCAGCATAACCAGGCACCGAGATTCTTATCAGGTGGTTGGATGAGTCCCCCGAAGATCAAGCATATTGGCCGGGTACCAGGAAGTGCGAATGTCCCGCGAGAATGCTACGCTGGCATTGTGCTGTTGCATGTTCTTTTTGATTGGACGTATTACGATATTGGCCGCCCTTGGAAGGCCGCCCCGGACACGATAAGAAATATTTGCAAGAGATGGGAGAGAGCATGAACGATTTTGAGACAGTTGCAATGCGAAGACATGAGATGCTTTTGGCGACTCATCCAATCCACTCCAAGAGGGACTTGCCGCCCAGGATGACAGAGCGGATCATACCGGTACATGAGAAGATAGCACAATTGCAAGAAGCGGTCGATTGCTATCAAATGCGCATAGATCAATTGAATGCCGAATTGGCGATCTATCGAGATGAGGAATGATGACTGAAGAATCGGTCGATGTCTTGATGGGCATTTGGGGCTATAAGCGAGAGGATAAGGGAGATGATACGGAATGAGCTTAGATGAATATCACATCAAGCAGGCACATTCTGCGATTGATGCACTCGCCGCAGAATTGGCAACGGCCAAGCGCGAGCTTGAGGAACAAAAGGCCCTGACATGCGGCAAGCTCATGCCGGTGACGAAGTACCCTATGGGCCAAGCGATGGCGTCAGTATCGAGTTATCATTCGCCAAAAGAAGCAAAAAAGGAAATAGAGGCACTATACCAGAGATGTCTTTCTCTGAAAGATGCGAATCAGGCGGCAATAAAGAACAACGCTACCGTTTACGACGGCTTACGAAAACTTATAGCGGCGATTGGTATCCCATCCAGCTATAACAAGGTCGTCAACAGGCGATCCTATAAGACAGAAAGTGTATCATACGATTGGACGGAAGGTTTACGTCATCTGGTCCCCACGCACGACGATTGGCCGGATGTTCAAAAGACATATGAGCAAAAAATGTCGGAAGTAGCGAAATGGGAAGAAAAAATCGCTGCTGAAGAATCCGAGAAAGAGAGACAACGTGAATCAGAAGCAAAGAACATAGAGAAGATCAAGACTCTCGGAATATTGGCGAACAAATATGGTCTAGCTCTGTCTACAGAGGATCATGAGATTCTTGACGCGATCCTGTCTAAAGACAAGTATCTAGCGCTTGGGCATAGCTTGCTATTAAACCGAGGCGATTGGAGCGATGGGCCGGATTATGCTCGATGCGGCTTAGATCGCTTTGAGGTTGTCTCTGATACGGATCGCGCCATCTATGCAGAACTGCATGACCTAATCGACGATTGGCAAGGAGATGGGCGATGCTTCCGAGATGCTGATTATAGCTATGATCGGCTTTTTGGCATGGTAGATACGGCGCTCCTGGCCGACTACAAGACGTTGATGAGGTTCGAATGTTAATCATCTACACGTCTGCCAACTGTCCAAACTGTCATGCACAGATGGCCGCCTGGCGAAAAGCTAACATTCCCTACATCGAGAAGCCCATTCAAGAACTGCTAGACGATGGCAAGTTACTCACCGATTACAGGCTAGATCACAATGGCAATGCGCCACTGGTGGCCCCGGTGATTTGGGATAATGGGGTGTGGCGATGAAGAAATGTGATCATCAATTTCTTTCCACAGACGGCGGAGCAATTCATGGTAATTGCCGGATCAAGAAATGCCGGTTATTTGACGGGGCAAAATGCGTCTGCGATGACTGCCAGGAGGTCGCATGCGAGTAGGTGATATAGTCCTTACGCCAGGCGAAGGCGGGCCGTACCAAGGAAAGTATGCCTTGGTGATTGGCACGGCGCAAAAGTCGGCGGTCGTGCATACTGGTTTATTCGAACTAACATATTTAAAAGAAGATATAAAAGTTGTCGGGAAGATCAAAACCGGTAAGACATATAAGCCTGGCAGGGGGCCGGACGCAAACCGATTTCAGCAATTTTGTATAATCATTGGTGACAGAATCAAAACGGTTGATGTGATTATATCGAATAGCTGCTATAAATTGGGCGATCTGAGGAAGGCCGCCTGGGCCGCAAATGCCGAGAGGTTCGCATGCAAGATCTCTTAGCCCGTATCCTCATCGAGAAATGGCCCGCTATCATCTACATTCTGCCAGGCGATGCCAAGCCCTTTCTCGCCATGATCGACTATCGGGCAACGGGCCGGGGCGAGACGATGGAAGCGGCATTGATTGGGGCTATCCAGGAGGTGGATAATGTCACTCTGTGAAAAATGTTACTATGTGGTCAATCGGCCAGGATCTTGCACCCTAGATAAGCCTCGCGAGAATTGTGCCGGGTATCGCATGGCCAAGACGCATGTCCGGGGACGGCCCAGAGGCAATCGAGGTGGCGCATGATAGATGAAATTGTTTGCGGAGATTGTCTTGAACTGATCGATGAAATCCAAGACGGATCCGTCGACATGGTCCTCACCGATCCGCCATATTCGAGTGGCGGCATGTTCAGATCCGACCGAAATAATACAACGAGTGCCAAATACGTGGTTGGTGGCACAGAATTGGTTCGACCTGATTTCTATGGAGATAATCGAGACCAAAGAAGCTTTTTGCTCTGGTGCCACATGTGGATGGCGAAGTGCTATAAAAAATTGAGTTCCACGGGATCCTTGCTCTGCTTTACTGATTGGAGACAACTTCCAACCGTGACTGATGCGATCCAAGTGGCCGGGTTCATCTGGCGAGGCATCTACGTTTGGGATAAAACCGAAGCCGCGAGACCAGATAGGGGGCGGTTCAGGCATCAATGTGAATATGTGATTTATGCCACCAAGGGATCCTATGAACGGAATACTGATATTTGCCTGCCAGGTGTATTCAGGAAAGCCGTAAATTCTGCAGAAAAGTTTCACCAGACGGGCAAGCCAGTTGAATTGATTGAAGAACTCCTGCAGGTCTCGCCGGAAAATGGAATTGTCTTGGATCCGTTCATCGGGTCAGGGACCACAGCAGTGGCCTGTAAGCATACCAAACGGCATTTTATTGGATTCGAACTATCGCCCGAATACTGCGAGATTGCTAGAAAGAGAGTTGCTGCTGTACCATCCCGACTAGATTCCTTCTTCGAGGATCCTGCATGATCGGGGAACTACTAGACCTCATCCGGCGCGCCGATGCCAGGCGGCCCTGGGCGATTGTGGACATGTTTCAGGAAGAATGGCAGCGATACGGTACAATCAAGCAGGATAGGACAACCGGAAATTTGGAGATGTCCACTGAGGGATGTCCTGAGAATGAGTGCATCATAAGAGCCTTGCAGAAAAATGTCCTATTCTTTCCGCTATATTGGCAGGAGAGTAAACGGGGCGGTTATTACCGTTTTCAGATATTCGACATCCGGAAACGCGAGGATGACCTGGAATGGGAGGCTAGCCACGCATGAAAAAGATAGACCTTCGCTTGTGGCTGCCCGATCCGTTGGCGTTATTCAGGCGAATTTTGGCGGTGCTGTCTTGAGGTTGCTTGCTCCCATTCTCCTATGTGCTTGCCTCTGCCCGGCAGATCTATCATCATTGATGCAGACAGATCCAGGCGGCAACCTAGACAGCCACATGTTCCTTGCTGCGACACATGGGTATGATGTCGATGGATGGGGCACGGTGAACATAGATGGACATTTATACGCTATTTGGCCCAATGTGCGGGCGATTTGTACGAAAGGACACAATTTGTCTATAGATTGCACAGAAGGGATAATGTGAAAACGGTCGAACCAACCGGGGGCTTTGAAACTGATGCACCGCATAGCTTTATCTACTGGAAACGATAACAGGATAATAAAAAAGATAAGCCCGTCGCAAGCGGGCTAGGATTTGGTTACAATGGAGAAGAAGTTAGCCGAAGCTATTTATAAGTATCGAATCGATCCAAGATTTTACTGCCCGCTCGCACCGTGTATTGGCGAATCTGATGTGTGCGGCGAGTATCTTGCGGGATGCTATGGGGGCAAAGCATGAATACGCTCCTTTTAGAATCCCTCAGCATCCTTTTTGAGCCGGGCGATGTCGTAGAGCTTAGGGCACTCGGAAAACGAAGAAACGAAGTCCAGAGCGGCTATTTCAAGGACTTTGCGAAGCTCTCCGAAGTTGCCAGGATGCTCGATATCACCAATGAACAAAAAGGTATCTATCTTATCCTAAATCAGATCAACCCGGCCCTATATGCCAGGAGTCCCGACAAACTCACTCCAGCCAGAGCACAGCCTACCACAACCGCCGATCAGGACATCATTAAGAGGCGGTGGCTTCCAGTTGATTTTGACCCTATCAGGCCATCGGATATTAGTTCTACTGATGAGGAGCATCAGGCGGCAATAGACCGGGCAAAGGCGGCAAGAGAGGCGCTTAAAGAGATGGGCTTTCCAGACCCGATATTAGCAGATTCTGGTAATGGTGCGCACCTTCTCTATAAGATCGATCTTCCAAACGACCAAGATAGTAAGCATCTCATTGAGACGGTCCTAAAATCATTTGATGCCTTGTTTAGTGATGATCGTGTAGAGGTAGATCTTAAGGTATTCAATGCGGCTCGCATTTGGAAGATGTACGGCACGGCTGCAAAGAAAGGTGATAACATCCAGGAGCGGCCTTGGCGCAAGTCGTCATTATTAGATATTCCAAATAAAATAGAGACAGTTGACCGCAAATTCTTAGAACTTCATGCATGGGCCTGGGAACAAAAAAACCAATCTGAGCGATTCCAAGAAGCATCTCCTAAGAAGGGCTTAACCAGGGAGATTGAATTGGGGCAATGGCTCGCGGCGCACGGCTTAGACATCGCAAAGGAAAAGAGAGCCAACGGCGGCGGCACAATGTATATTCTCGATGCCTGCCCCTGGGACTCATCGCATAGGGATCATTCAGCATGGGCGGTACAATTTGCGTCCGGTGCTATAGCGGCCGGATGCCATCACAACGGATGCTCAGGGAGGGGATGGCGGGATTTGCTTAGGCTCTACGAGCCCCATATAGAGCCTAAGCGATCAGAGCGCAAAGAAAAGATAGATGCCCCTATCGCACAATTGACCATTACAGATGTGGCGGATGTCGAATATGACGAAGACGGCAAGATAGAAAAGGTTACATTCAGCCCGGACAAGGCAGCGGACGCTATAAGCCAATATCTTAGGATCATATCAACGCCAGACGAACGAATATGGGTCTATTCTGAAGGCATCTATAAGCCTAATGGTGAGACGTTGATAGACCAGGTATTAGATCAGGTGGCGGGTGATAAATACTCCATCAGGGCGGCCAAGGAAGTCCACAGAAAGATAGTTCTCAGGACGCTTGAAGAGTTCTCCGTGTTTGATACCAACCCCTATCTATTTGCAGTAGATAACGGAGTTATCGATACAAAGACGGGCAACTTCTTAGAGCATTCGCCAGAATATTGCTTAACTCTGAAATCTCCGATAACTTATGATCCATCGGCACATTGCCCGATCATCGCCGGATTCCTCAAAGACTCTTTAGGATCGGAGGATAATATCTTATCTGCACTGGATATACTTACTGCAAAAACTACTACACTTAACTTTGAGTATTTCGCCGCTGCAATCGGGGGGGGTTCAAACGGCAAAAGCATCTTAGAAGAATTAATTAGGAAGTTCTTCGGAGATGATCAGGTCGCAGAAGTTGAGATCGCCACGCTCACGCAAAATAAGTTCGACAAAATTCAGCTTTACGGCAAGCGGTTCTTAATTAATTCCGAAGTTTCCGGCGATGTCAAAGAATCCAGAACAATCAAGGCCATATCTGGCGGCATGAGAATAGATGCTGACCAGAAGAATAAGAACCATGTTCAGTTCCGGCCCCATTGCTTCATATTCATAGATACGAATAACCCGCCCCGGTTTTCAGATAATACGCACGGATTCGCTCGCCGCCTGGTTAAGATCGATTTCCCCTACAAATTTGTGGATGAGCCGGTGCTTCCTAACGAGAAGCAAAGAGACCCGGAATTGCTTAATAAGATGGCACAGCCAGGCGAACTATCCGGCCTGCTCAACCTATTAATAGCCAATGCTTGCCGGGTTTTGCCTCAGAAGAAAATCCACCAGAGGGGCAGCGGGCAGGAATTGGCCGAAGAGTATGATCTACAATCAAACACCATCGCTGCCTTTTATGACAAGTTCATTGAGGAGGCTGGGTTGGCCTCATGGATTAGTTCGACCGCTACGTACGAATGCTATAAGGATTTCTGCAAGAAGATCAACGCTTCGCCTGTCAGGGATCGGGACTTCTTTGCCTATGCAAAGAAACATTTCAGAGCGATAAAGGGAAGGGAAACGACGCCGACCGGCAAGATTAGAGTATTTTATGGGCTAGATTTTGACGATGAAAAGTATAAGTCTTTTATTAATAGGACCATCATTGGACCATCTTTAGACCAGCAAGAACAGCAACAGGACCAGCAGGACCAACAAGACCATCAAAAAAGAATATTGTGTTTAATAGAAGAAAATATTTTGTATAAGGAGAATAAGGTCGTTTCTGCTGGTCTAGCTGGTCCAGTTGGTCCTGATAACGATTTTGATGGTCCAGAGGAGGTCCAAAATTGGACCAGCATGAATGGTGAACAGGTAGACGGAATATTAAAAAGGTGTTTGGCTATAATCGAGCGAATGAAAAAAGAGGTTACGCCTTTCATTCTATCGATTCACGCAGAAGGCTTGGAAGCGAACATATCACCGAACCAATGCGAATCATGGATGAGGGCGCACGACTGGGTGCAAGAAGGCGGTAAATGGCGAGTCGCATAAGGGGATTCTCTCTCCCTCTCTCACCTTGCGCTATTCTGCGCAGCGCAAAGTATATATACTCACGGCCCAATGGGGTAGTATGGCAAAATGCATGATGTGCAAGCAAGTGCGGGGGACTCATTTCCTCTGCTGTAAGACCGTCTGCCAGACATGCTATGATGTCTTGGCAGCCACACCGGACGGCATGAAAGAAATCGCCAGGCGACAAAGAGAAGCGGCCTCGCGGGCGACTCAACAGGACGCCGAAGCCGCGAGAAAGGCGGCTCTCACGGAAGAGGAGCGCAAGGCAGAATCCGACCGCGAAAGCGAAAAGCTCAAGCGGCGGAACGCCCGACTCGGTAAGTGGGATGGAAAAGAGAGCGAATCCGATCGCATTCGGAGGGCAGATTGAAATGATCATCGGAAACGCATTCAGTCTTTTGATGGTAGCAGATAGGGCTACCATCACGGTATCGCCTCTGACTGCTGACGCGGTCAGTCAAATCGGGCCGCTTGAATCTGCGATAGGCCACGCAGATACGGCTTTCCTGGCAGGGAAGCTCATAGGCCGCGAGTTGCCAGCCAACCGAGCAAATATCGCCCTGAATCCGGGTGACAAGATGGTCGTGGCCCAGTACATCGGGCCGAGGCTGCCGGAAGGCACCAAGGAGCTTCCCACCGGTGCAAGAATTGAGTTTCGGCTGGTGGAGGTGGCCTGAGTGCCCCCCGCCCACCGAAACATCAACGCCAGCTACCGCCTAGACCAAGCAGCCTTCCTGAATTCCTTGGCCGCCCGCGACAAGGGCGAGATGTCCCGGTTCCTGCGGCGGCTCCTGGACGATAGTCGTGAATTTCAGGACTGGCAGAATTCGCTTCCTGCCTGACCCAGGGCCGGATTATCCGGCATGTGGGCCGGTTGTCGCATAGGTGGCAGGGAACATTGTCATCTATGCAGAGTTTGCTCATGTGGCCCCGATTGCTTTTAGGTAGCACGCGAGCAAAGCGGCGGCGGGCGAATCCCCATCGGCTTCGATCGGCGCACGTTCGCCGTCCGATATCATCGCATGAGGACGTTCCCAGCATCCACCGGGTGCAAATTGTACTTGATGAAATCCATATCCTTTCTCTGCTATTGTTTCCTGCAAAACCGCCTGCAATACTGCTTCTCTCCTGAAATCGTCTCTCTGAAAACAATCGTTTCTATAGAAACGGGCGAATGTATTTGCATCGATCAATCTAAGCCGTTCTAATTGGTCCTCGTCTATCACGCTTGCCCCTCCCGAATCTTGACTAAGGCGGCTTGCGCCTCTTCACGATCGCACTCTTCAACTTCTATTTGGTATCCATCACAATCACAACCTGCTATGAGCCGCGATTTCGCATCGATATAAGCAGCCTCTAAGCGATCTACATATCCCGCCTCTTTGGCCGCCTCTAGCTGAAGCTCCTGGGCGGCTTGCTCGCGATATTCCTGCCAATAATCTGCAAGAGGAATATTGCAACCACCGGTCGCGATAGAATCCCATGGAATGTAAGAAATTTCCAGATCGTCTAATGTGGATTTATACCAGTTGCACTTTGCCCGCTCTTCGATGGCGATTTGCTGCCACCTGGCAAGCTCACCTTCTGCTTTCCAGCACCTATCTCGTAGCTGGTTGCAATTGGCCATCAAGTCGTCATTGAATTCTCCGAGTCGCTTGATCACATCTTTTGGCGCTTCCGCGTTATGCACCGCTGCTATTATATCGCCTATATCTGGCATTGCTTATCCCTCTCCGAAAATCTCAGGATGCTCCTGAGCCAATTGCTTCTCGATTGTCTGAATCGCGTAGCACCGATGGCAGGTCGCCATATCAACGAAAGGCTCATTTGGTCCAGGACAGGGCGCAAACTGACATTTGATGCGCTTTAGGCTATCCAATGCTTCCACCAGCGCCTTGCCCCGCGCGCGCTTCGCCTGAGCGAGCTTCTTGAGGGCGGCGCGCGACTTGTTATCCTGCACTTCAGCCGCATTGCAGACCTCTCTTAATGTTTGGGATCGCTTCTGCCAGAATGCTTTATCTGCTTCCAGTTCCGCTATGCGCTTGGCCTGCGCCTCACTGGCTGCTTGCATGTGGCCGATGATCAGATTTCGATCCTCGATCTGCTTGGCCTGATCATCGATGGTATCTCGTTGGCACACCACCAACCCGGGACTAGTCATCTCGCGATACGTGGTATTCTCTATTCGTAGCCGCTCGATCTCTTCCAGGGCAGCGGGCAGCATTTCCAGCCGTTCCAGTATGCCACACTCTTGGCGAGACTTCTGTATATCGAATGTCATTTTGTAGCCTCCATTCTCGCGGCTATGTCGCGATATCTATGTAGCACTTCGATTTTCCCGTATATGCATTCCCACGCATCGATAAATGATTGCATCTTCTCTGCATCGCCTGCCCGGATCTCTCCCAGGACATCCAGCATGGCGGGGAAGACCTTTAACATGTCAATCTCGATCCAAACTTTCTCTTTTAGTGCGCGATTGGAGTTTCCGCTTTCCTTTTCTCGCGCGAGAATCGCTTGCCGCCTGCCTTCCAGCTCGTTGAGCCGGGTCACAGTGTCGATGAGGGATTCTGTCATTTTGGTAGCTCCGTCGATCCTCTTCTCTTTTTCGCGAACTCTCTTATTATCGCGGTCGCTGCCTCATCCCGCGTTCCTATCTTATGTTTCTCCTGATAGTCTTTTAGTATCTGGAAGGCGTCATCTTCCAGCATGACACTTAGCCTTTTCATGGAAGAATCAATAACATCCATGCTATTTAAACTTAATTACCTTGATCTTAGCGTTAAGTATATATAGTTTAATGATAAAGGTAGTATTGCCCCTCACCAGGGCAGGAGCTTTGAGATGGAAATGCCAGATTATGCCAAAGACAGGCTTGATTTCTGTCTAACCCACGAATTGGAGAATCCCGAATACTACGGCAAGATCATCGCCGATCTCAGCGAACGATGGAATTTTTGATGTGCCGTGACTCTTTCAGGTTCTGCCTGAACTGCCAGCAGATTACCCGCTGGCATAAGCATCCCGCAATCCACCATTCGCTTTGCAAGCGATGTGGGATGCCGTCGATCTTCGGTGTGCAACAGCCACTATCGGCGGGCAAGATAGCCGCATATGAGGCAGAAGTGCGGTTTATGATGGGCTTTAAGGGCCCGATTCATGTTTAGAGGTGATTAAAATGTCAAACGAACGCATAACCGGCTCGGATTCGATCCGGGATATGATTGTCAAGCTCTCCGAGGGCAACCCTGGCGGGCTAACTGTCTGCATGACCGCATTCTCGAATGGCCATGCAATAGACCCGATGGGCGCATTGGGCGGTCTTGCGCCGCTGCTTGCGCTGGATACGTTGGGCATCTATGGATCGCGTATCTGGATGCTCTACAAAGACGTATGCGGCGAGCGGTTGCCGTACTTCTTGGCAATGCTTCGAGGTTGGCAGCTTGGGGTTTTGGAAAAGGAAAAACTGCTATTTGCTATAGACAATTATGGCAAAGGCGTGGCAGTGGATGAAATCGCGGCGAAAGTCTGCGATAGGATACCAGAATTTAACCTAAACTGGAAAGCTGAATAGGCCGCGTGGTTGCCCCGATTCGACTTCGGGGCGGTCTAATATGCCCGACCCCTGGACTCCCTTCAGGTCTGGCAGAATCCCTATGTCGGACGATGGATGTTCCAGTCTCACCGGTTGGTCCGGTCTGGTTCGCCGGTTCAAATCCGGCCCGACACATTCCCGCGATCAGCAAAGAATGAATAATTAGGGACAAATCGCGGGATTAATATTCATGAGGCATGATAAAATGGACTTTGACCAATTTGCAGGCAAGAAAGTGACCGTGGTTGCCATTCCCGATATGCGGGTTGAAGGCAAGGTATGCGGATTTGACATGATGGACGATGCCCCGTGGATGATAATCGAGATAGAATCATCCGATAAAATCATGGATGGCAAGAAAGCCCTGGTAGACTGCGCTATGATCACTTGCATTGTGGAGATGGAATAAGATGGCCGCAAACCCAAATTTCGATGCTGTCCAAGCGGGCGCGGGTTCGCTCGATCTGGAAATAGAAAGTCAAGATGAGGAAAAGATTGTATTCAAGGGTGAATGGGGACATGCTACCGTCTTTGCTGATGGTCGGGTCGAAAGCCAGGTGCCGCCTTATGTGGCGGGACTTCAAGCCCTCATATCCGGGCAGGAGCCACCCGTGAAGGCCAAGAACGGCAAATCTAACGGAAATAAGACGATTATGCCCACTAACGGCAAAAGTGCCGTTAAAGGTCAAATGGTGACCTCCAATGGCATCCTAACACCGCGAGATATCATAGATTACATCAACCCCAAGGCCACCGAACAAGAGGCTTACTTATTCTGTGAGTTCTGTAAGCGAAAAGGCGCAGACCCGATGACCAAGCAAGTCTATCTTGTCGTTTATGAAGGCCAGAGCGGGCGAAATGTGTCTTTCATAGCTGGAAAGGAATATTTCACCGAAAAGGCAGAAGCTCACCCACAATTCAGCGGCATGCGCGCGGGAATCATTATTAGGCCGAAAGACGGTGGCCCGCTGGAATATCGAGAGGGCGAGTTCTGGATGTCGGATGAAGAGTCGTTGTTGGGCGGATGGGCCGAAATCGTGAGAAAAGATAGGTCTGTTCCGTTCAAGGCTGCTATCCCGCGGTCTGAATACGACACAAAGAAGAACCAATGGGCATCTAAACCAGGCACGATGTGCCGCAAGGTCGCGATAGTTCACGGACTCCGCGAGGCATTTCCCGCAAGCCTGGGTGGCATGTATGACAGTTCGGAGATGAATCAAGCCTGTATCGCAGACATCGATCCAGAAAAGGAGGTCTCAGCATGACCGCCCCCATTTTCCAGATAGGGCAAGAAGTGAACGTGACCCATAAGGAAAGCCATCAATATGGCACCCGTTTCAAGATAACTCAGATCCAATTAAGAGAAGACAATGGCGACATCGAATACACGACTTCCGGCGTATCTTGGTATCCTGCCAGTTCCCTCCGATTGGTGGAAGAGCTGAAGATAGGCGATTTGGCAGAGATAATAGGCGATCCGGTTGGTATTTGGTGCGATGAAGATAAAGGACATATCTGTGAAATTGTGGATATAAAGGAAGGCGGAAATTTCCGACTAAGAGGAAAGCTCTTCACATATCCTGCTAAGAGCCTGCGAAAGCTCGCCCCGGACGAAATCGCCCAGCATACCGCTTCTAAGTTGGAATTGTCTCAGGACACAAAAGACAAGATTGCCGCCGTGTTTGATCGGGCAGTCGAAAGGGAGATAGCAAAGAGATATCCTGGGATCGAGGCGCGGCTATCCGCCATCGAGAAACGCCAGGAAACACAACAGAACGATATCAATTATATCAGAATGAAATTCCGGGAGGCGGGCGCTTGATTCCCGCCTGCCCCGAGACAATCACAGAAAAGTATTGTCCGACGTGCTGCTTAGTATTACCGATATCAAATTTTTATACGTTGCGGGGAAAAGGCTATCAATCGCAGTGCAAAGCGTGTAATAAAAAATATGTGGCCGCGCACAAAGAACAACGGCGTGCATATAAGGCAAGATACGATCTCGTTACGCACGACGCGAAGTTGGCGTATCAGCAACAATATGAAGCAACTCATAAAGAGGAACGTAAGATATACGGAAAAACGCACCGGAAGATGGAACAAGACTGGAACCATAGAACGGGTCGAAATGTGCCGTTGTCGGAAGCAAAAGAACATCCTGGTTATCTTGGTGTGGTGGTCGCTGAGCGATTATTAACTGGTGTATTTCAAAACGTCGAGCGAATGCCAATGGGCAACCCCGGATTTGATTTCTATTGCGGAAAGAGGTATAAAATAGACGTGAAAGCGTCGTGCCTGTCTTTTAGACAATGTCCGCGCAGTTCGCCTAAGTGGGAATTTAGCACAAAGAAAAATCAAATAGCCGATTACTTCGCATGTATCGCGTTTGATAATAGGCAAGAGCTGAATCCGGTCCATTTCTGGATTATTCCAGCATCCGAGGTGGCTAATAAAACGACCATAAGCGTTTCCAACGTAGAATCAAGTCTATCGAAAGTGCGAAAATACGAGCGTCCGATTGATAATATCCTATCAACTTGTAATCAATTGAAAGGAGTGGTTTAATGATAAAAGCGTGTCCGCACAGATCTATCCCCTCTAATCCCAGGGAATTTAAATGCAATCTAAAGAAAATAATCATGACATATGCGGAGACAGAAAAGCAATGCAATAGATGTGAGGAGGTTATATGAGTACTTATGATTACGCGAAGGATGAGCTTGAAAGAGCAAAATATTTCGACGGTGGCATGAACCAAGTAATGGCCGAAGATGTCTTAGAGCTTATCAAGGTCTTTGGTGAGCAAGGACATTCTGGATTTACCGCGCCGTTCTGCATTAGGTTATTTTCCCGGTTGGCCTCTCATAAGCCAATTGGACCACTGACCGGGGAGGACGATGAATGGGTCTGGGTGGCTGATGGGGTGCAACAAAATAAACGGCTTTATTCAGTTTTCAAGGAAGGGGGCAGGGCGTATCGGTCAGATGGTAAGGTTTTCAGAGATCCCAATGGCACAACTTGGACCAATTCGAAGAGTCGTGTTGATGTAACTTTCCCTTATGAGGTATGCGACCCGATAATTGTAGATCTAGATGAGGCGGGAAATGTCATCTGAAGAGGCCCGGCGTAAGCTCATAGATGATGTTTTGGCCGATGTTAGAGAATTTGAAGAGGGGCGAAAGGATGACGATTGAGCTGCACCGCGCGCCGGGCACATGCTGCCCCGAACCGAGCTGTGATCACGGCTGGCATGGGCAACTGATCGCACAGGGGCTCGATGAATCGGGCATGGAATGCGAAGGGTGCGGCAGGAAGTGCTGCGATTGTAAAGCACATCCTGGAAGGAGATAGCATGAATCGCATTAAGACATACATCGCGCCAACCGAAGGCGAGCGGGCAAAGAAGCTCGCTTTGGCTGTGATGGACGATCCTCGCTTTGAGCCGCTTGAGGTCAATGCCGAAATTCCTTTGGATGTTCAATTTAGGATCGACTGCGAAAAATCGGTATGCTTCGAGGATTCAATTGGCTGCCAGGCATTCCCCACAACGACCGTAACCAAGATCTTCAATGCTGAATTTAAGGAAGTGTCGGATTATGTGGCTTCTGCCCTTGCCCCACAAGGCCATCTCTACATGCAGCTTTTGGCCGCGAGAGAGGCGGGCCATCCGTGTATTGTGGTCGTCCTGGGCGGGGATAATCAAGTTGCCGATGCCTGTTATCAGTCCCTCAAGACTCGCTATCATGGTGATGAGCTAAAATACGAGCTGGAAAGTTATAAGAAGCGGCTGCAAGATTTCGAGGCCCGCTGCCTAGCGAACGGCTGCCCGGTAATGCGCTGGCAGATAGATCCCTTCTCTCGATTGCTCAGCACCGCCCATAAGGTACTATGCGAAAATACCATGCTGGATTACAGGCCAAAGCCAGCGGAAGGCGAAAGGGAACTTGTCGCTGCATGTGGATTAACGAAAGGCATAGGGCCGGAAACATGGCGAAACATCCTGGTAGAATACCAGCTTGGCCTTTTCCCTAGGGGCGATTATGCCAAACCGATTGAGGAAATGGCCGGAATAGGAAAAAAGAGAGCTGCTCAAATATCACCATTAATCAGGATGGTTTATGCGAATCGGGTGCGAGCATGAATATGTTTCCCATGTTCATTGATCCGGTCTATGAAGAAATTGATAGACAGGAACGCGAACGCAAGAAGATAGATCGCATAGCCCGCCAAGCCGAAGCTCAGCAAAGGTTCCAGAAAGGAGGCCACTGGGTATGAGTCATCTACATAACTGGATAGAAGACGAGCGATCGTTCCATCTATTTCAAGGCTGGATTTGTTATGCAGAATATTGCCGATGTGGTGCTTCCCGTGCGGTCCGAAAATCCGGGCCGAAAAAAGAATACGGGCAGGTGATTGGGCCATGAGGTTATCCCGTCCCTGGCCGCCGCCTCATATCAGGATGCCCATACATCCTAGAATTTGGCGAGAAGATAGACGAATTGTGAGAGGGAGATATACCAAAAAGGAGAAACCCTACTATGAGTAATGAATCAACTGGAATAATTGGAATAGTCGCATTGGTTGTAATCGGTGCGCTATTGCTTGGTGCCGTGATATTTGGATACCCGCTTTATAACGTTTGGTCCTCGGAGATGGACGGAAAGGCCAAATTGGCAGAATCCGAAAGTTCCCGACAGATCGCCGTTGTGGAAAGCAAAGCCAAAATGGACTCTGCTAAGAATCTTGCGGATGCTGAAGTTATCCGAGCGCAAGGGGTTGCTAAGGCAAATGAGATTATTGGCGAATCTCTGAAGGACAACAGCGAATACTTAGATTACCTCTGGCTGACTGAAAAAATAGGGGCATCCGACAAAGAAATCATCTATATCCCAACCGAAACTCAACTGCCCATACTGGAAGCTACAAGACTACAAGCCGCGAGAGGTGCGGCTTAACCTTTTTTGAGGTTACATGAATTACGATCCATTGAATAAAATTCTGACCATGTCGCAAACCGATTTAGAGCATTGCGGTTTTAGTTGGGACGATTTCGAGGGCGAATTATTCCTTTCGGGTCACATGGATGAAAAAGAATCTGAGATTGCAAAAGGCGCATTTACGATAGTAGTGGCCATGCATAAGGGGCTATACAAATGAGCAACCTAAAACGCTATGCTTGCCAGACCGGAAAGATCATTATCGGTCTGCCAATTGTGACATTCGTCATCCTGACAATATTGACGTTTGCTTGGGTGGCTTCTGAAGTCATATGCTATATGCTATTTAATTTTCGGACAGTCCAAGTATTAATCGGATTGGTGGTGCTGCTATTCGTTTCATTTGCCGCTTTCTGCATTGGTAACGAAATATTCAGAAAATATAATATATGTCAGAGGTTCAAATGAGCAAGCAAGAATGCCTCTCTTACTTGCAGTCCCACCCAGGCCCCCATATCCGTGAAGAAATCGCAGAAGGCACCGGGAATAACTGGCATTCTTGCCGTCGCTACCTATCAAGGTTAGAACAAGACGGCCTGATCAGAGGCATCCGACAAGATGCCGCAAATAAGCCTATCTTATGGTCGGTGCTCTGATGTCATGGGTTCCTGGCTCTACCAAGCCCACCAAGGCGAGTGCGGAGGCGGCATTTTGGTATTGGCAGCTACAGACACGGGCCTATTGGCTGCTTGAAGAGACTTACGGTCTGATGTTCTGCGAGGGGTGGCAATGAGCCAATCCGAAATCCTATCCATCCTTGACCATCCCATGACTGCCAAACAGATAGCAGGAGCCGCAAACCTGCCAGTCCAATGCACCAAAGACAACCTATGCCGGATGAGGAAAAACAAGTCTGTGGCGATATGTGGCAAGATTGGAAAGCAGTTGGTCTATGGGAGGCCGGGGCATGATGGCCGTGCATAAGGTTATGCTGCCGGAAGAGTTGCATCAGATGGTTTAACCTTTTTCGCCTTCTCATCTATATAGTACTATTTTCATTCTACACAATGTATTTATACTATATAGTTTATACTGTTTCATCGGGTCTCACCAACCCAGGAGCTTTGATTTATGTTTTACGATGCGTCGTCGTTAGCCGATGATCTGGCACCCGAAGAAGCGCCAACCGATTATCATTTCAGAACATACAACCTTAATAAGTATCTATGGGGGCATCGAACCGACGATATCGGCCATCAATGTCAGTATGCTAATTATTTGGGCGTACCTGTCAGGGATCTTCATTATGAAGAAGATTATATTTTAGTGGGCACGTTCGTTCCTAGTGGTCCAATTGAAGACAAACGTAATCTTCCCGAATACCGCGATTGGCGATCAAAAGTATTCAAACGGGATAATTATACTTGTCAATCATGTGGTAGTAAAACCAAACTGCAAGCGCACCATATTAAGCAAGTTATCTTGTATCCAGAACTGATTTATGACGTTGACAATGGTCAAACGCTTTGCAAAGACTGTCATGGTGAGGTTCCTGTCTTGCATAGGGGCGAATAAATGGTATCCTCTTCTGCAATGAAGCGAATCCTTGCGGTGCTGTCTACCAGCGAAGTTAAAACCGTTCGGACAATCGCAAACAAAACTGGCATGAATGAAAACTATCTGGAAACGTGCCTTTCTGAGATGGAAGATCTCAAGTTGGTTTTCCGGGCAAATGTGAATATAGACAATGGTGCCGGAAGAGGACCAAATTTCAAGAAAGCATATAGAAAGAGCCTGCGTATAGCGGGTTCTTTTTAATATAGTTTTACTCACATATATAGATATGTGAAAGACTGCTATCAACCGCGCGGGCGATTGGCACATTCTGGTCACGTAAACCGAACAAATCAAGCATGGACCCGATCAGAAATAAAAGAAAGATATCCAGCATGCGACAGAGAGACGGGCAAAGAGATCTGGGTTAATATCCTCGGACAGGCAATATGCTCAGAATGCTTTGAGATCGCATATACAGACCATCGCGGTTTTACCTCATGCCGATGCACAACTTGGAATGATGGTGTCCCACGCCAACCCAAAATATCTAACCGAAATCCAGAGAAAAGCGCAAGGAATTTCGCAGCTAAAAGAGCTTGCTGCTGAAGGCCGGGCCCTGCCCTGGGGACGCTAGAACCGTCCAAAGTATATACTTTATCGAAGTGAATCTCATGTTTATTGAACCTTACGACGAATCCTATTCTATCAAATCCGCCCTTCGCGATGGTCACGACTGGAGCGATTTTGGTGACCAATTCGCAGACGGGCATACAGAAGCGCATACGCGCGAGCCTATACCGAACCAAAGCAAAATTCCTAGTAATGGTCAGCAACCCAGGAAAGTATAATCGGGTCTGGCCTACTCACTATCACCCGGAAGACAACAGATTAGCCGGATATGGTTATATCGCTCTTCCGGTTTACTTCTATTACCGCAATCTATTTATCCCATGCATCCCCTTATCCCCTCGGAGGTTTCAGCCCCTCCAGAGGTAGGTTTTGCCGGGCACCTAGATAAGAACGGCAATATGCGCCGGGGCCTCTGCTCAACGCGGCCAAATGGCCTACACGGACCCGGTATCCCTGTCATCGATTCATGAGGCAGAATGGCGAAGCGCCCGGCTTTCCGGGTGCGCTATCAAGCGCGCGCGGGTTCGATTCCCGCCATGAGTCATTTATGAAATATGCCAGCCATCGATTAGATCATTGGACCATCGCGTTAGATCAGGAAATGATGCGATGGAAAGATGCCATGATGGCTATAGAACGGGCGTTGGATGAGATCGAATGCCTATCAAGATCTTGATGGAACGGCGGGATTACATTTATTTGCCCGGTAAGATGTTTTTGCTCGCTCCGAAATGTTCAGCAAACCCGCTATCATAAGACGGCGGAAAGGCTGGTGTGATAAGGCGATTAGGGGCGGTCGGGCTTTTCCTATGCCACATTAGCTCAGTTGGTAGAGTCGACGGTCTGTAACCGTCTTGTCGGGCGTTCGAATCGCTCATGTGGCTTTTCATATCCTTTCCTAGTCACCTAATCTGTGACAACCATCCATGCGAAGCCGTCAATTTGGCGAGCCGATGACGGCAGGTAAGGTACTACGCTATGCCTTGGCGGGTTCAATCCCCGCCGGGGTCTCCTTATTCTGGTGATTTTCCATTGCTAGACACGGTTATCTGCGGGGACTGTCTGGA
>JAQVUX010000014.1 GCA_028699255.1 Candidatus Omnitrophota bacterium
TTACGGTGGACAGAAAAAGAAATGGAGGTGGATCATGCCTAAGTTGCTGAGTGATGAGGAAATAACCCAACTTTGCCAACACGCTGCCGTATGTGCGCAGCAGATTATCGATCACACTGATAGATATACTGATGCTAACGACTTGCACAAGACAGTAGTAAAGTTGGCTTATACCGCCAGAGTAAGAGGGAGAGCCCTTGAAAAGATGTCGGAGTTTTATCAAGGCGTCACAGATTCTTGTCCTTATGCAGATGACTGGGTATGCCCTGACGGATGTTCATATGAAGACATAGAGCGATATGAGCCATACGACGAAGAAGATGCTTTCTGCCCTGCGGATGATTGCGCTGCTGCGGATAATGGCGATGCCGTGGAAGTAGCTTGTTATTACAAGTCTGCTCTTAAAATAGCGGCAGCGGAGATAGCGGAGGAAGAAGGAAAATGATACTACCAGGGGAAGAAAGGTGTAAGATAAGATGCTCGCGGTGTAACCGGGGTATATTCAAGGACGAGGACTACCGGCAGGATTACGACATGCAGTTGCTGTTCTTCATAGGGCCGATAGCGGTATCTATCCGGCGCAAGTCGGAAAACGTATGTGTCTTATGCCAGAGGAAGGAGAAAGACGATGATACACATGCAAAGGTTTGATAATTACGGCAACGCAGTTCAGTGTGAACATGACGAGGGGGATTGCGTCTCTTGCCAGTATGGTCCATTCACGAGCACGACTAGTAACACCAAGCCTGTATGTATGGCGGGAAGGAAGGAGGAGAATCATTGATGAACAATAAAGAGCTAACAAAAAGGGAGATATATTGGTGCCGGAGGCCAGAGGGGTAAAAAGACCCTATTGTGCAAGCTGTGGCTGGGCATGGTGGGAAGGAGATAATGTCCCCGAGCAGTGTGACCGATGCGGTGGAAAGGAGAAGAGGTATATGACGAAGCACGAAGCCTGCGTTATCAAAGATAACTGGCGAGAAGAAGGAAACAAGCCGATCAAGCCCCGTGTAAAGCGAGAGGTCTACTGTTGCACCTGTGGGGTGATATGGGAGGAAGAGATCGGGGCAAATGAATTCGGCTGTTGGGTCTGTGGTGGCTACCGTAAGGCGATAATGACAAAGGACGATGCGGAAGCCATAAGGGGGCATTATGACGCAAACAGGACGCCTGTAGCGTGTCGGACTATGGAAGAGGTCGAAAAGATAATATCTCCACTGTTATCGTTGCGGGGAGATATCGGCGCAGAAGGGACGAAGAGGGCGCGATTATATGTAAGGGGTGTTTTGCGTCGTTATCTTATAGCCTGTAAGGGACTGGAAGAGCATCAGGTAAAAGCGTTGATAGAAGCTGGTCCTATATGGCAACTAATAAACGATGGGTATGTTAATTGGTGGCGCTTAAAGGTAGGCGCGGTTCAAGACAGTATATACGCCGACGTTACACCTGAAGCCTACTTGCCTATCGATATCTTATGGCGCATCGAGGAATACGAGGAGGCTTTTGCCAAAGAAAGAAGCTTGAGGGAAGCTTCCCGTAACAGCATAAACGAGGATTACGAACGGGCGATGCTTGTCCGTCTTTTAAAGAAATACGGCCTCCCGGAAGAAGAAAAAACACAATAATTCAGATTTCGTCATTTTTGGCCTATTTTTAAGGAGCAAACAAGCAATTCCTTGTTAATACTGGTCAGAAACGGTATAATATAGAAAGGGGGGAGGGGTTGCGGTTGCAGGTTTGCTTGGCGGTAGAAGCGGGGGAGGTTCACTTGGCCGATGTGCAGGGTCTACGCACAGTAGAAGGTTTCAGAACCTATGTTACCCGGAAATTCATCTTCTTGGACGATGAAGACATAAACCGGGGATGCCGTCATTATGCGGCCTATCTCGAAAGAATACAACGCGGGCCGACGCTTCTTGATCTCATTGATGAACGAAAACCAGAAGAGAACGATAATATCTTGCTTGAATTGCTTGATACTATCTTCCGGATGAATGAGGCAAAAAGGGACGAGCTTATACGCAATGATTAAAACGCTATGAAAATCACGGTAACAAGTGGGGAAATAAAATTTTTATAAGGGGTGCGGTAATATGTTTACAGGAATGGAAGGTTTTGATGGGTTTTGCGGCTCGGCGGCGAAGGCGAAGAGTGTATACGAAAAGTGCAGCAAGTGCGGGGGAGTGTTCCCGAAGGATGAGTTAGCAAGATATTCTGCAGGTCCGCGTGCTCCGTGGCAGAACTTATGCGAGTATTGCCTGGAAGAAACACACCTCGAAGAGCGGCTTGAAGAAGCGCGGCGGGAAAATCCTTTTATCTATGGACCGAGAGACGTTCACGTTTTCGGAGAGCCCGGAGTATATCCTGAAGATTCTAAGGATATGGTAGACATAAAAGAAAAGCTTCGGGCGTTAAGGGAAACCCGTAATCCTAAGAAGGAAGAGAAGAAGAAAACCGTCTTGCAATGCTATAAGTGCAAACAGCTTGTTCCCCACGATGAAGGGGGATGGGCGGAGGATGGCAAAGGATGGTTTTGTAACTTCTGCAAAGAAGAAACAAGCCTCGAAAGAGCCTATAAGCAGGCCGTAGCGAAGAACCGTATCGCTTGTCCTACATGTGACGCTATGGTGCACGGGGAGATGGGATTGTATGGCAGACCATGCACGGTTGACCATCGTTCTGATGAGATGAAGGAGATAGAAAGTAAAATATGGTCATTGCGAGCAACACGGAATCCTAAACAGGCCGAAGAGTGTTCATGCCATGACTGTGCCAGGAGTGTTAATCCTATGGAGGCGTTTATCTGTGAAACGGAAGAACATTCGTTTTACCTGTGCGGTGAATGCCATGAGGAGCGGGTATTGAGGGATAAGATAAAAGACTTGATGGCGGTAGATGCCCCCGATGGAAGTTTCGCCGCTGTTGTCTTAAAAGACGAAGTGCGTAAGATCGAAGCCGATATTCGGGAGTTAAGGGTATCACGGGCGAAGATAGAGAACAAGAAGTGTGAGTGCTCCGATTGCCGGAAGGAGAAAACATCTTCCGAAGATGTGAAGGAAGAAGAATACCCGCTATACACTCTTCGCCCCGGCATAAGCGTTGGCTATGACGTATTACCCTCATTTCCGTGGACGGAGGACAAAAGAGTTCCTGCGGAATTGTTTTGCTGTTCTTCCCGCCATTCAGCCATTGTATCCTGCTCCTGCTGCCATAAAGCTTCGTTTGAAGAAGAGGGCGGGTATTACATCAACACACTGCGGAGCAATGAGGATAAGCGGTTCTTGTGTAACCGATGTGGTGAAATACTTGAGGAGCTACGAAGCGGCAATGGAATACCCGATAATGGGGACGATTGGTTTAAGAAAATCGTAAATCGCCTTGCTGGTCCGGTAGGCCAGGCACTGGTGCGTGAAGATAAATATGAAGATAAAAAGGGTTGCGCGTTCTGTTATGCAGAGGTATTGCCGAAAGATGCGATTAAGCTGCCTTGTGGAGATAAGCATACGCACATCTATGTTTGTCCTGCTTGTTATACTACATATTCCGCCATCAGAAAAGGGTTTGAAGACCTTACTTCAGAGCAGATGCAGATGATTGTGGAAATAGACGGTGAAAAATACTTTAAGCCGATAGGCAAACGAATGACCGTCATAGAGCAATGTTTTTTTGCTGAAGCGCAAGTTGGTTGTCGCGATGCGGCCAATTTACGATTTACACACCTGATAGAAGCCCAGCGCCGGGAGATATTGCGCCTGGGTGGTCTTTTGGACCAGATGGGCAAGAGCAACTATTATCTTCCGGGAGTAGTTGAAGAATGATACGGATGGTTAAAAAAATAGCAAAAGATATCCGAGACGCCTATAATAACGGTTGGCGTCCCGGATATCTTTTGTGCTGTGCGCGGTGTGGTATGTCATGGACGGAAGAGGAGCCTCGTTGCTGGTATTGCGGATGCTATGCCAAGATAGGTTATTTCAGCCTTCGGGGATCTGAGATGCTGAAGATGATTTACGAAAAGGACAGGCTCAAGGAAGAAAATGCTGCTCTTAGGGCTGATAACGCTTTGAAAGATTATGAGAACGCATGTTTAAGGCGTGCTATGGATTTGAACGAATGGAGGAAGCGGTAATGTATAAAGTTACGGTAGTGTTAAAGAGCACTAAAACGCATGTAGTGGAAGAATTGGGTGGAGCTTCACCAACACGTGTTTTTATTGGTGTAAGCCAGGTAGATGTTGACGCAAATGTTCTTACCGTGCATGTCAATGAGGTTCGGACATGCTTTCCGCGTGAAAACGTTAGCTGGTATACCATTGAGCCAGAAAGCAAGACTATTTAAGGGTTAGATAACCAAGGGGGAAGAACCGATGGCAGATTTTACTCCGGAAGAATTAGGGCTCCCGCCGAAGACGGACGGACGGAAGAAAATACAGGAACAGGCACCGCCCGAGACAGTCTGTGAAATGCCTTTGCAGCAACGCCGTGACGAAACGTTCCGGATGTATTTTATCGAGCATATGACCGAGCAGGAGATAGCAGACTTCTTCGGTAAGTCTGTTGGAACCATCAGCCGGGACATCAAGAAGATGCGTGAGGAGCGAGTAATTCCGGGACGCAAGCATATTTCCCCGGCCATGCAGGAATATATATCGAACTTCTCCGATATAGCCTTCCATCGGTTCTTCACCGTTATTCGTGAGTTATGGAAACAGTATCGAAAGGCAGAAGACGGTAAGGCCGTCAAGGTAAAAATACTCCAGCAAATATTCGATACTGAATCGAAATTCATTGATAGACTGCAGAGCCTCGGCCTGATGTATAAAGAGCCCGAGCATTTCAAGATGGATGATACGGTAGCTAAACGGGCGCAGATCATGGAGATAGCCGACAAATTGAAGCTTAGTAACCCCGACATGTATCTGCAGTATATGAGAATAGCCGCAGAGCTTGAAATGGCCGACAAGAGCGGCCTGCAAGGGGTCAACTTCGACAAGATGGAGTTTGAATTCTCCTCCGATGGCGAAGGTGTAGAAGAAATAGAAGAAGACAAACCCGAAGACGAAGCAGGAGAACAGGATGGCAGCGACGTTTAGTGGAGATGGCCTCAAGCTGCTAACCGTTGGTGATGAAGATACCAGAAGATCGGTAGCGGCAGAGATAAACCCGGCAGTATGGACCATAAGGTATAGGACACTTAAAGGAAAGCCCTATACCTTCTATTCATCTACCGTGCCGCAGGCACACAGACCGTTCCTTATGCAGCCCATGTATGACCAGCACCCGCATAAAGTGACGGAGAAGGGCAGACAGATCGGCATGAGTGAAAACTCGCTGACAGAAGCCCTGTGGTTCCCGGACCAGCACCCGTTTACTAAAGTTGTCTACGTCTTCCCACGTGATAAGCAGGTAAGGCGCTTTTCGTCTACCCGTATCGATGTTGCCATTGAGCAATCCCCTTATCTTAAAAGTCGGATGAAGTCTGCCAACGTTTACCAGAAGGATATAGGCGATAGCTTTCTCATTCTCTCTTCGGCTTGGCAGGCCGACTTGGGCGAAGGTATTGATGCCGACGTTCTGTTCATCGATGAAAAAGACAGGATGAAAGCAAAAGTAGAGATAGCATTTGAAGAGTCTTTGAAGTCTTCCCCTTACGGGTATCTACGGGAGTTTTCAACACCGTCTATACCGAATATGGGCGTAGACGAGAACTATCAGAAAAGCGATCAACACGAGTGGATGGTCCGCTGTGAGGCTTGCGGTATGATGCAGCCCATAACCTATCCTGAAAGCTTCCTGAAGCTCAAGGCAAAGGATGGAACGGTATCATATCGGTTTGCCTGCACGAAGAAGGGATGCAGGGGCAAGCTTAACAGGTATTGGGGCGAGTGGGTGCCGAAGTTTGCCGGGCGTAATATCCGGGGTTATCATATATCACAGATGCTGGCTCCGTGGATATCGGCTAACAAGATCATGCAGAACAAAGAGAAGTATGTATTCAAACAGCTTTTTTACAATTACGTGCTGGGAATACCTTACATGGGCGATGCCATGCTGGTAACGGAAGCCATGCTGGACGCCTGCGTTGAAACGAACCTCGTCAAACTGCCTGCGGGTGAGGCTGTGGTGGCCGGGGTTGATTGGGGAGATACTAGTTGGATGGTAATAGGTAAGCTATGGGAAGGTAGACCTCTAATAATCGATTTAATCAAGATCGATTCTGACGATGCGGAGGAACACCCAAAAGAGGTTGCCCGCATGATGCAGAAGTATAACGTCCGCCTGTGTGTATGCGATGCCGGGTATGGCAAGGATAGAAACGCCCGTTTGCTCAAGCAGTTTCCGGGGCGTATCTTCTCCTGCTATTATCCGAACATCGAGGGCGGCAGCAGCAAGGTCTTCCTGGCCTCTTGGCAGGATTCACAGGCGAAGGTGACTGTTGATAGAACGGTATCGCTAAAGTTGATGCTTCATGCCTTTTCTTCCGGGAACCTGTCTGTATTCCGGAAACTCTACGGCACGCCTCATTTTGACGAATTCAAGAAGCATATCTGCAACCTGGTATCCGTCAAAGAGCTTGGGGACGATGGAACCTCGATGCACGAGCGCATTGGGGCTCTTGGTCCCGATCACTATGGACACGCTACAAACTACCTCACAATAGCATTTGAGAAGGTTACGAACCTTCCACGGAGCAGCGCAGGCTTCGTGGGCGACGATGAAGAGGAATAATCCCTAAAAATCCCCGAGAAACAAATTTTGTTGTGAAATGTATATAGTAATGAGGGAATTACCCTTGAACAAATATACAGGAGGCAACAAATGAACCCGATAATATCAACACTTCTTCAACAACTCAACTGGCGGGAGATGTCCATGATGATAGGCGCGAAGGCGGCTGTCCACGGCGAGAAGGATTTATCCTTCCGGTTCCCCATGTGTAAGAAAGCCAACGTCTGCAGAATCGAATACGATGAGGGTATGGACCTTTACAACATGACCTTCTCCAAGATGAGGAAATACGAAGTAAAGGAAGTTGAGACGTTCCCCATGCTTTACGCGGAAGACCTTAAAATAACCTTTGAGGGATTCACCGGGCTTGATACCCGGTTGCCGTTCGGAAGATAATTCGATAATAAATAAAAACTTGGAGGTATTCATCATGGGATGGCTTTTCGTCAATAAGGACGCGAGAATGTCAGCGAAGGATTACTTTATAAAGGAATTCTCCAGTGAGAGTGAAAACGGTAAACTTACAGTATTGGATATATCTATGCGGGGCAGCACATCCTATATGGCGATAGAGCGGATAAACAAGAGGACCGGCGAGCGCATAGTCTTTGCAGTGGTCTGTCTAACCTCACAGCGGAGCCGGGAATATTACAACTTCGGATACAAGGACATAGAAGAGGATATGGGGCCGTGCTATTATGATTGCCCGGAACGTATACTGCGGAAGCTCACCGTGGCAAGAAGTGAATATGCTCTGAAGTGGCGGGAGAGTTGCCGGGCGGCGAGGGCGAAGAAGCCCGCGAAGCTGTTCAATGTCGGTGACGTTCTGGTGTTCAAGCAGCCGTTGTTCTTCGGGAATATTGGTAAATTCGATACCTTCAAGGTTACAAGCTTAAAGCCTTTGAGGTTCTGGGCTGTGGGGCTTGGCGCGTGTCGTTTCCGCAAGAGCACGCTGGCAAGAGAATACAAGGTTGTTCCGGCAGGAGCACGGGCGGAGAAATTGTTCAGCAATGCCAAAAGACAACTCGCGAAGAGGATAGCAGCGTAAGAAAGGAGGCAATGTGAAATGTTGATCGTTAATTTTATCGCGATTGGAATAGGCTCTTTGTTGTTAGCGAATCTTATTTTACCGGAAGGGATAATATAGAAAGGACGTGTAAGCATGAAAGGTAAGTGTATACACTTTGACGGAATAGTTACGCTGGAGATGGTGCCGGTAGGCAGCTATAAAGGATACGAATTCTTCAAGTTGAAGAAAGACAGGGATGTTTATGCCACAAAGTATCTGTTGCACGACGAGCACTTTTTTCCTGTGATGTCTGTCCACGATGATAAATTCATGGACGAAATGAAAAGGTATATCGACGGCAATTTCCCGGAGATGCGGCAGGCTCTTATGGAGGCCAAAGAAAAGACCTTGACCGGTCCGCGTCCTATCATGGGGATGGCCGATTACCTGGGACGTAGAGAGGAAACCTTACAGCACATCGCCCAGCTTCACGAAGACTGGAAGAGGCAGGACGAAGAGCGCCTGGCCAAGGCAGAAGCCAAGAAGAAGGAGGACGAAAAGCAAGCAAGGAAAGCATTGCGGAATGCCGAAAAGACGTTTTCGCGAGGGGACAAGATATCGGGTGATGCCTTTGTTTCCCTGTGTGATAAATACGGCGTAGTCCTTCCGCTTAGAACACGGGGCTGGTGTATGAGAAGCTTAATAACGATAAGCCCGGATAGTTACAAGGGTTACGGAAGGTCAAATGCGGTGTTTAGGTATGCCGGTAAGCTTAAAGATGCCATAGAAAACAAGATAGCCGCTTAAAGAAGGAAGGGGGAAGTATTCATGAAACTAAGAATGAGCGCGTTACCGCTAATAGCAGCGGCCTTGATAGGTGTAGCAACCGAGAGGGGGCCGGACCGGGCCTTACATGGAGTTGTGAATATGGCCTGTGAAACAGACAGGCTGCAAACGAAGACCGGGCAGGTAAACGGCATGGGGGAGCTTAACCCCATAATCACGGAGGACAACAGAGATTGTATCTTCCGAGTAAGGGCATTGATAGAAGACGATATATGCCGGACAGAATCAAAGACTTTGAAAGCTGTCTATGCGGCGGTAACAATTGCAAACGTCTGCCGTAATGATGCAGAAATGAAAAAACAAGGACTTGAACCGGTCTTCGGTTATCGGAAGGAATGGCAGTTTTAACGGATAGGCGGGCGGCTTGACAGCCGGTAGGCAAGCGGTATAATAATATAGTGGGGGTGCGGGCAATGAATCTTCAAACAATGATAAAAGAGGCTCAACGGTGGAAGGGCGCGACGATCAATGCTGACCGTATTCTGAAGAATTACGGGGCAAGCAATAGGGAGCGGCTACGTCATAGCAACATGACCACTAAGAGCGATCTGGACAATTACCTGATGCGTAAATTCGGAATAGGCGCAGTAGAGGCACGGGGGATAAGTAATACTCTGACCGCTGAGAACCTGCCTGCTGACCGGAGCGCAATGCCGGAAGAATACCGGGGCGAGCCCTGGGCTGACAATGTTATCAATTTTGTGAAAGAAGCATGGAAAGCGATGGAGGTAAGTGAAGGATGACAAACCGGGACAGGTTGAATTCGATTGATAAGGCGATGGTAGCTAATAGTCTTCTTCTGCATGGATACGTCGAAGAAGGGGAAACCTTTGTGAAAGAAATAGACATCAGCACGTTCAAGCGTGTGTTTGCCGGGATGCTTTTACAGGTTGATAAAGGGATTCCTTACATAGCAAACACAGACGGCGAGCAAAATGTCGTATCCTACTTGAATTACCTTACAAAGATCAGAAGGGATTCTGCTGGGGTGATAAGCTTTCACGACAATGATATTCCGGAGAGGTCATTTAAGATCGTTGTTACAGCCTCACACAATCCCATATCTTACTATCTCCGGGATGGGTGGCGGCTTGAAAGAAAAGAAGAGGAGGGTAACTGAACATGGATGCTATAGGATGGAATACCGTTGAGGTACGCGAATATTACGTAGAATGTAACGACTGTGGCAAGGCGGCACCTACGGCTGATACCGAGTTAGGGTGCGTCCTGGAGGCAAGCGCGGCGGGGTGGAAGAAGGTAGAGATAGACGGTGAAGATTTACGCCTTTGCCCGGATTGCATCGAAAGTAGAAAGGGGTAACTGAACATGCCTGAATATGGATGGACGAGCTATAGAAAAACGGGATGGGTTTTACCTTCTGGAACGAAAGAGTATTATGGATGCTTTCGTAAAGACATTGGCACCGATGAATGCATCAAGGTAACGGTGCGATTCTTTGCCAGCAAACCCACTGCCGCAATGCGTGAGATTGCCGAGATGCTTTCTAACGGCGGAAGACCGCAAGATATCAACGGAGCACACATCAACTAAACTTAGGGAGGGAAACTAAACATGGAAGAACTGGAAATAGGATGGAACGTAAACGAGACCTCACAATACACTTTGGAGTGCAGCGCATGTCAGACTTTGGAGTGCAGCGCATGTCAGATAGAATCTAAAGCATCATATGTAGAGTTGGATTGTATAGCTGATGCCAAGAGGTCGGGATGGGTATTGGTATCCAATGGCGAAGAGGAACTTACAATCTGTCCGGACTGTCTGAAGATATTTATAGCCGGTGTTTCTATGGGCCTGTTCAAATGGGCAGATAAATGGCAGGCAGCTATGAATAAGATTGTCACCAAAAACTGGAGGGCAAGCTATGAGAAAAAAGCTTGAAAGCGAACTGGAACAGGCCAGGAAACGCGAGGAAAAATACGTAGGACAGAACTTCGAGACTCAATTCGTGTATTGCCTCTATCAGATGATAAAGCCCTTTACACACGAAGAAGCGGCGGCGAAGCTTGGTATAACTGTTGAGCGACTGGAAAACACGCTGGCGGGTAAGGGCAAGGCGATAATGTTGCGGGAAGCTGCACGATGGGCCTGCCGGTTGGGGTATCGGTTGGAGATAACAGCTAAACGCGAGGACAACGGGAGGGATAAGCAATGAAGGGAATAAGAATAAGATCATGCCTGGAGTGCATGTTCAGGAACAGCAGAAGCGGCCACTCCTGCCATAAGATTATGCAGAGATTGCACGACGATTCGGATATTTCACGGCACAGAGTAGCGTTCACGGCATTCATCGAGGGGTTTATTGAGGAAGAGCCTGAAAGAGTAGAAGAAGCACTATACTCGAAATGCCCGCTTGAAGATTGGGGTGCATGATGAAAAAAGGAATACCAATAGAATCGTGCGAGCAATGCAAATTCAGGCTGTCGGGGCTAAAAGATGGAACGGAGGTCTTTTCGTGCAGTGTAATCCGGGGCAATCTTGGACAGAAGGATATGACCCTAAAAGAATGGATAAAGATAGACGATAAGCACAAAGAAGCGTTTACGGCATTCACCATGAAGGGCGAGACTGAATTCTTTCCGGATTGTCCGTTTCCGGATTGGGGTGCATGATGGCCGATAAAAAGGTAATCATCGTAACAAGGTGCGGTCACTGTCCCCACTTTTGGCCCTTGCCTAAGCAGTTTGCGTGTTGTCATATTCTCCGATCTGTTTATGGCAATAAAGAGAAAGAAAACATGCATTGGGAAGAATTTACCTCTTTTGCGTTGTCAAGTAAAATTATAGAAGGGGGGAAATATATATTCCCTAAATGTCCATTGGATAACTTTAAAGATAGATTGATTGCTCATAAAGAGTAATACAACAGGGGGAAGGCAAATGCGAGATACCTATATTCTACACGACAACGATCTGGACGGCTTCGGAGCCGCCTATTCAGCATGGAAACTCTATAAAGACCAGGCAAAGTATATACCTTTAACGCATGGTAAGCCGTTGCCGGATATGCCGAACGATGCAAATGTATTCATCCTCGACTTTTCGTATCCACGTGATGTATTGGAAGAGCTTAATGGACGCATGAATCAGCTTCGGGTTATCGATCATCATGTAACGGCGCAGAAAGAGCTTGAGGGCTTGGATTACTGCGACTTTGACATGAAGCACTCCGGGGCTTATCTGGCGTGGGAATTCTTTCAGGGCTTATCATCTCATGTGCCGTGGCTTATACGCTATGTCGAGGACTTCGATCTGTTCCGGTTTGAACTTCCACAATCAAAAGAGGTCGTTGCGGCTCTTGAATCCGAGCCTATGGACTTCGGCATATGGGATAATCTGGCACGTGGGGAGAAGTCGGGCATAGCGCGTTTGGCACAGGACGGAGTGCCTATTGTTCGATACCGGAATCAAATGGTAGAGAAGATATGCAGCGAGGCTGGGGTGGGTAACGTATGCGGCTATCAGGTGCCGATATGTAATGCGAATCTGTTTAGCTCTTACGTGGGCAATAAGCTGGTTGAAGATAATCCCTGGGCTCCGTTTGTGGCTCTATACCGTGATAAGAACGACGGCACGCGAAGCTGGAGCCTCTATTCTATCGGTGAATTCGATACCAGCGAAGTGTCCCGGAGCATGGGCGGCGGCGGGCATAAAAACGCTTCCGGATTTACCGAAAGCATTCCAAGACAGGCACCGATGAAACCGGATAACGTAGGCGATCCGGTGCCAGCGGAGGTATCCATTCTTCAACGGGCTCTTGAGCTTGCGGTGCAGGATTATACCCGGAGCGAAGACCCGAAACGGAATGAAGGGTGGATAAACGATTATTTAAACAAGGCAAAGAAAGAATTGGAGGATGGGGAATGAGGGTATGTCCTTATGGGGAGCAGCAAATGGCGGAAGTGTCTAAGCGCGATGAGCAGATAGATAAGCTTATTGATCTACTGGTGGAAAATGCGATCTGTCCCGGACCCGATGGGGAGCCTTGCCCGGTAAAAAACGGGAAGACCGGTCCGACAGATGCGGATTGTAAAAAGCATGTTCGGGAGTGGCTTAATCGATAGAAGGGGTGATGGGGGATGGCGCAACAAACAACTTTACAACTGCAAGAGAATGAAGATGCCATAAAAGAGGTTGTCCGGGAACTCATCAAAAAAGGGGAACACAAAGAGGCGTTGTTCTTTGTGCGTGATGATGTTGTTTACTCCGGCACCGATGGGCGCAAGTATCGCCAGACGTATTTGAGTTACGTCTTTCAATGCAATTACGCATGGATGCACGGGGGAGCAATGCCTGAATAGGTGAATATATCAACCGGGGTACGGTTTATACCCCACTAAAGGGGCGCTCGAAAGGGCGCTTCTTCTTTTTTACGGGGCTTGCTTTTTTTGGCGAATAATCTATAATGATAAAGGGGGAGGCGGTTATATGTTTGGGCAGCGAGCGGTTAAGTCTATCGATATACTTTTTCAAGGATTCATGAATGCAATAAGATTTTTAATGGACAAAGGGGCGATGTGCCTTGTGCTTGTGCTTCTGGCTATCCTATGGGTTATGGGTGAGGAATTGGAAGATTTGGGGTGCGATGATTATGAGTAATAAAGATGCCTTGCGGACATATCCGGAGATGAACAAAAATATAGTTGGTATTCTTCGGATAAACAGTGACAATCCCACAGGGTTATACGCGGCCAATCGCATTGAGGAATTGGAAAGCAGGGTTAAAGAGCTTGAGGAGAAGATTCGCAACGAGCCTTCGTGGGGATGTTGTCCGCAGGATGTCAAGTGTCACGATGAAGGATGCAAAAGCTGTCGCCTGCGCTACTATGGACTGGAGGACAAGCAATGAGGAACTGGATTAAACGAAAGCTCAATATCAAGCACGCAGCCTGTATCGCAAATGAGAAGCAGCTAAAACAGGAGATTATGCGGATTATCAATGAAAGCGATGCCCGGATAGCAGAGCTTGAGAGGGACAACGCGCGATTGTCTACGGCTTTATCCGGGGAACATCCTTTTGCAACTACGATTGCTCTTGCTACATGCAAGGAGATAGCAACGAAACTCGTTGAGGCCGTCGAAGCCCGGCACAGGATAGGGTATGGACTTACTTTTAACCGGTATTCAGACCAGAAGAAGATGCAGGAACACAGCGCAGCCTGCGAGAGGGAAAAAGAAGCCATTGAAAGATGGCATAAGGAAATGGGGAGGTAGATCATGGATAAGATCGAAAAGGCGGAATTGATTTTTAGTATTATGAAGGGCTGTCCTTTTGCGGAGGATAGTTCGGACGAGATACAAGAGATTATACAGAAGGAGTATGTTGATTGCGACGGCGATTGCATCGAGTGCCTGGTGAAGAATCTTGACGAGGAGCAAATAGACAAGCTTTTAGAGATAATGTAATAAGGGTTGATGGGGGAAGGTATGGAACCGTATTACCAAGATGATTACGTAACTATATATCACGGTGATTGCCGAGAAATAATACCGCAACTCGGCACCTTTGATTTGTTAATGATGGACCCGCCGTATGGCATAGGAGAAGACCATAAAAAACAAGCTACAAGAGGAGGATTCACAAAGTTTAAGGATGGTAAGCCTTTATATGTTCCGGCCAAAGATTACGGCACGTCAGAATGGGATTATATTACCATCGAGCAGGAGCTTATAAATACTCTTATAGGAATGGCTAAATATTCCTGTATGTGGGGCGGCAACTATTATCGTGTAGAGCCTGCCAAGTGCTGGCTGGTGTGGGACAAAGAGAATACCGGTGACTTTGCTGATGGCGAGCTTGCTTGGACTAATTACCCGCGTGCCGTAAGGATAAAGCGTCATCTATGGAATGGGATGCTTCGCAAGAACAACGAGCCTCGTGTTCACCCTACGCAGAAGCCGCTTGAGGTTATTACATGGGCAATAAGCTTATCTCCGGTCTGCGAGACAATCCTTGACCCGTTTGCGGGCTCCGGTACTACAGGAAGAGCCGCAAAAGACCTATGCAAAAAGTGTGTTCTGATAGAGCAGGAAGAAAGATGGTGTGAGAAGGCCGCTCTGCGTATGGCTCAAGAAGTACTTCCGCTGGGTGATTGCCAATGACTGACTACAAAAAAGAAATGGCAAAGATAATCAGCGGGCATATCAACAGCCAGCGTCTTCACTGTTATGATAAATGGGACGTGTTCAGAGACTTCTGCGCTTTGTCAGCGTTATCGATAAGCAATGCGGTAGATAAGGCTCAATACGATGTCCGTGAAGCCCGCTACATGGAGATAGTTAAGCGATACGATAAAGAAGCCGTTGATATGTTCTCGAAGCTGCTGGGGATGCTTGCTGGAGCCCTGGAGGAAGATACAACGGACGTTCTCGGCCAGTTGTTCCATGACCTTGAGCTTCACAACAAATGGGTAGGTCAATTCTTCACACCTATCCACGTTGCCGATATGATGGGCCGGATATCGATAGTCGGCATGGAAGAGAAGATAAAAGAGCAAGGCTTTGTAACGGTATCGGAGCCAGCAGCCGGAGCCGGGGCGATGGTCTTAGGGCTTGCCAAGGCAATGAAAGAGGCCGGATACAACTATCAAGAGCAGATGCACGTAACGGCAGTTGACATAGACGAGCGATGCGCTCACATGTGCTATTTGCAGTTAAGCCTTTTGGGAATCCCGGCTGTTGTGGTCCACGGCAATACTTTGTCGCTAGAGGAATTCGGAAGATGGTATACCCCGGCGCATGTGTGGGGTGGTTGGGGCTGGAAGCTGCAAAATGATGAATCCAAAGATGATCAGGTTGTTGTAAGCATGGAAGAGAAAGGGCAGCTTGCGTTTGCGCTGTGATGGTGGGGGAAAGTGGCAATAACTAATGGGGAAATATTCAGTTCACCGATTATAGAAGATGCTGTTTTGGAGGCAATGGGGCTTAAAAGTCCTCCTCCAAGAAATGAAGTGAATAAGGAACTGCTGGAAAAGTTTCAAGAAGCGGTCATAAGCACGTCAAAGTCTTTATCATCAGCTTTTTTCGTCGGTATGCTCAAGATCGATTCCGAGATGCTTGCCAATAAGAACAAACTAATGGTGCCGGATGATTTATGGTGTGAATCCTGCCACGGGCAGATAACCTTTATACTTAACCACTTTGATCTTCCGGAAGGATGGAGCCTGCTCGATGCTCCGCGTGTCGTGTTTTATTTCATGGGCCAATGCGGAACATGCGGGAAGTATTATTACGCCTTTGGCGCTCGTGAATTCTGCGAGCCGCACATACTGCTTGCTATAATCATAGAGCGGAGCCTTCTCTATAAACTAAGGAAGGGGATAGAAGCGGCGAAGCAGTCTGCGTATATGCTCAAGTATTATCTTACGGCCCATGAGAAGACCTGCGGAATGACCTTGCAGCAGGCTATATTGCATTGGATGAAGGCATCAAAGTGATGGAACGATACCTCAACAAAGTCACGCACGGCCACTGCTTCGATGTGATGGCCGATCTGCCGAATAAGAGCGTCGATATGATCTTGTGTGACCCTCCTTATGGTGTAACGTCTGGGAGGGACACATGGGATAAGATATTACCCGTAGAAGAACTGTGGATGCACTACAAGCGAATAATCAAAGATGATGGGGCGATAGTGCTCACGGCTACTAATCCCTTTGCCAGCCTTCTCGTGTCGAGCAATGTCGAAATGTTCAAGTACGATTGGGTATGGTCCAAAGAAAGAGGGGGGAATATCCTCACAGTAAATCATCAGCCCTTTCGGAGCCACGAACTTGCTTTAGTCTTCAGCAAAGGAGCGATAACAGAAACACCTAATGGCCATTACATGAAATACAATCCACAGATGGTATACGGGAAGCCCTACCGACGTATAACATCCGGGAAAGCTCCTTCAACCGTTAGCAATTCGAAGAATTGGTCTTTAAAATCCACCTGCGAGGACACATCGCAGCGACATCCTCTAAGCGTCCTCAACTTCAACCGTGAAACGGGCAGTCACCCTACACAGAAGCCCGTTCCCCTCTTTGAATACCTTATCCGGACCTTTACCAATCCCAATGATATTGTCCTTGATAACTGTGCCGGAAGCGGCACCACGGCTCTGGCTGCTATCAGGTCTGAAAGAAGGTTTATCCTCATAGAACAAGCCGAAGAATGGTGCAATGAAAGCGTCAGAAGAATAGCCGCAGAGCCTCCAATGCTGCTCATGTTAGCCGGGATAGATACAGATAACCTCTTGACGGATAGGCGATAATTGCAATAGATAGCAGTTTTCTATCTGTTGGGGGTTTTTATGGATTACAACGAGAGAATAAACACCGTTTTGAAAAACTTACACGCAGGCGGAGATGACCTGATGAAGAGCGAGCGGAAGAGTAACCCAAAGAGTCCGCAGACAGCGTTCTTTGACCCATTCGGCGTGTATTCGCACGGGATAACCGGAGCGCAGGAGAAAGTATCGCCGTTGACCTTCAACCGTTTGCGGGCAATGGCCGATACCGAGGTAGCCTGGGCGATTATAAAGTGGTTTCAGGATAACGTCGCCCGCTTTGCTACGCCTAACTCCCCGAAAGGAGACCCTGGGTTCAAGATTGCCACTGTAGATGAAGAGTACCGTCCGGATAAGCGAGACAAAAAGGAAATGAAGGAGATCGAAAACTTCCTTCTGATGACCGGCACTTTGCGAAGCGATGACAGGCCTGATAACCTTGATACATTCCTGCGAAAGATTGTTAAAGATTCCATGACCCTTGACGCTATGGCAATAGAGCTTGTTCCGAATTCTCGCGGCGAGATTGCCGAGATGTATGCGGTCGATGCGGCAACGATAAAGGTATGCAGGCCCGAAGAGGGCTTTGATGGTGACGCTAAGATAAGATATATTCAAGACGTGGAAGGCACCGTTTATGCCAAGTATGCCTATGACGAGTTGATATACGGCATCCGGAATGTAAGAACTGATATACGCTATGCCGGATACGGTGAGTCGGAGCTTGAAGTCGCTATCCGATTGATAACAGGGTTGATAAATGGTCTTTCTTATAATATCAGCTACTTTACGAAGTCTTCCGTGCCTCTTGGCTTACTGTCTATAGTGGGTAACATGGGGACGGACGCACTGCAGGATTTTAAGCGCGAATGGTATACGCAGTTGCGTGGGCCTGCAAGCCGCTGGAAGATACCCATGATACAACTCGAAGAAGGCCAGGGTGTCAACTGGACGGACATAAAAGGCACCAGCAAAGACATGGAATACCATTTGTGGATGCAGTTTCAGATCAATCTTCTGTGTGCTCTTTATGGCGTGAATCCTTCGGCTATCGGCTTTGAAGGGTATAACCCAGGTAGTAAACCTCTCTTTGGGGAATCAGGCTCCAAGACGCAGACAGAACAGGATGAGAATACGAATACCGGCCTTCGTCCTGTGCTTAACTTTGTTGGCTCCGCTATCAATCAACGAATCATGCCCATGCTCTTTGACGGTCGTTATAAGATGGTATGGACCGGGATAGATGAAGAGGACGAAGCCCGCAAGCTTGAAATGCAGAGCAAGCGCCTGCAGGATGGCCTGGCAACGGTAAATGAGATTCGTGCTGAGAACGATCAGGAGCCTATAAAAGCGAAGTGGGCCGATGCTCCGGCCAAT
>JAQVUX010000015.1:0-6003 GCA_028699255.1 Candidatus Omnitrophota bacterium
CGCCCTGTGTAATATTAACGGCTTGCGTGGCGCTGTAACCGGCTCTCCATAACGCATTAGCGGCATAACCGGATAAGTTAGTAAGGCCTGCCGCGCCCGCAGTGGCAAGGCTCAAGCCGTAACCTACTCCTATCGAGCCTGCCACGCCGCCCAACATACCCGCGAACGAGGCTGGCATTCTCTGGTCATACAGGTCTCTACCGGTTACCCAGGCATTCAGGCCATAACTTGCGGCGGTCACACCGCCATAAGCAAGGCCTGTGTATCCTGCTACAGCCATTGAATTACCGATGGCGGCCAGTACGGGCGACGACGCGCCCCCTGTCAAAAGCGTCGCGCTCGCTATTGCTCCGCCGGCTAATCCTCCCTTTACGGCACCCCAGCGAACTTCTGCATCAGTCGCTTTCTCCAGCGGCGTGCCGACAAGGCCGCTGTAGAAAGAATACATGGGTATGTTGTACAGATCTCCTATGGCGATTTCCCTCGCGATGACATTGCCGCCTGCGGCCCTGGCGAGTGTCGCGAAATCGATCTGGCCGCCAAACCCATCCGGACTCGTGGGATTGGAGATTATTAGAGAGGCGTATTCTGTTATCGTGGGCATCCTGTCCTGTCCTGTGTAATTTGTGAAAAGGCGTTGAGCCGCGGCGGCGCCTTCGGCCTGCGAGAATGTAACGGCGGTGATATGGTAAGCTTCACATTGCGGGCTTTGGAGTATCGCTATGGCTTTGTCGAGGTTACCGGCGGCCATCATAGCCTCATAGCCTTCGGCTATCTCCCGGGCTTCGAAAGAGTATAGCCCAGCGCCTATCCCGAGAGCCTGGCGTACGTCGATCGTGGTTACAGCAGGGTTAACTGTCATCCCCATCGCCCCGACAATCGGAGCGTCCGTCATCTTATGTAATGTGTTTCCGCTTATCTTCAAGACATCGCCCAGAGAACTACCTGCGCTTAGAAGCCTTAACGCTTCCGTGCTATTTTGTATTCCCTGCGTTTTAGCCTCTTGAGACAGCTGACACATTGGACTATTGTAATATTCGATATCCTGACGAAGCAATGCGGCATACTGTTCCCGCGCAGTCGTTTCATCCCCGCCCAGTCCGAGATATTCATTAATATTGGCGTGATAGTCGAGGCATTTCGCGATCTCGGCCCCGAGATCATAAACCGCCTCTACTTTTTCTGCGGTTCCTGTGCCGTGGGTTACGAATATCTGCCCTAATTTCGAAGCGGCCGCCATTAGTTCGGCTCCGGAAAACATATTTCTTTCGAGACCTTGACGCAGAGCCTTGAGTTCTGCCAAATGTGAAACATTATCCGCCGTGGGAGGATTGATAAGACCTTTTTTGTCTCCGATCATATTGTCTAATAAACGCATGATCTTATCGCCGGCGCCGGGATTCGCCCGCAACTCCATACCATTGGCAAAATAATTATCATTCTCAACCAGCTTCCCGTCTATAACAACGTATGGCTTATTATCGGCCGCACTCAGTATTGCGATAATCTGTTGGTCAGCGCCCATCTTTAATACAGCCCCCATTAGCTTATCGCCTGAATATACAAGCATGGGATGGCTTGCGTTAAAGCTTGCCACGAATGCCTTATCGGCGGCTGATGATGTTATGCCGGAGGTTACCGCGATCTGCTGTTGTTTTAAGATCACGGCGAGGGAGCCGAGCTTAGCCTGGGTTTCCTTGGTATAGATGGAGCCTATGGCAGTGCCGTTAGAAGCATTTATAATCTGATCGGAACTATTCCTGTAATACTCGACCGTCTTGCCGTCCGAACTTAATTTTTCTACGGTTCCCATGCAAATATTGGTATTACCGTTTATAAGGACTTGCGTTGCGGTATTCCCGATTTTAAACCCTACCACGTAAATGCCTGCGTCCATCGGTACTTTTATATCTGTACTCGCTCCTATAGCGAGACTACCCTTAGTCCACATCATAAAGTTACCAGTTGTTCCATTCAAATTGAATGAATTACCGTTAGCCGTTATGGCGACCTTCATACCGGCTATCGTAACCGAAGTACCGTCCGGCGCGGTATTGAAGGAGCTGTTGAACTTAATAATAGTGCCCTCTGTTATAGTCACCTTGTTCATCTGGCCCTGGCCGGAGCTATTTGTAATATAAGTGCCTATAGAGTTTACCCCCATCTCCAAGACCTGCGATTGCGATCCTGTGGCTTTGCCTGCAGTGCCCGTGCCGGAAACGGCTTTCAATTCATTATTGTAGAAACAATCCCCGGCGGCGACTGTAAACTTAAAATCCACCAGATCAAAGGTAAAATCAGCATTAAGTTTGATCGACGCCTCGGTGAAGCATACCTTTTCGTTAGCAGTGACTCCCTTCATGGTGAGATCCGTTACGCGGATACCTCCCGCGCCGATCGTCATATCCATTACCCCCGAAACGCTGAGATTTCTACCATCCACGATAAGGTTTGTCTTGCCGGAACTGCCAAAATCGAGTTGCATGTGAACCTGGCCGGTGGCATCGACAAAAGGCGAGCCAACCAGGTTTATGTCATTCCTATCCGCCGCGCCCATCACACCCATAGCCGCGTTCAAGGTAGCCCCTATTTTATTTAGAGTTTCAAAATCGTTATTCGCTATAGCACCCTGTATCATCGACTGGAATTCATCCGAAGAAGTAGTGCCGATAAAAGACTGTAGCTCGTTATTTGCGGCCTTCATCGCGGTGGCTATATTATTATCGCGGAGATCCGGCACATTGGTCTCCGCCGACTTAGCTTCAACACCTACCTCGTTGTCGGGTAACACTATGATCACTGCGCTGAAACCAGCTTCTTTGCCGGTAGAGACAGTCTCGGTAATCTGGGCATCCGCTAAAGGATTCTGTTCGAAAGCGCTATTATTGGTATTCAGAACCGCTGTATCCGGGATAAGGTCGGCGATATCCGACCCTGAAAAGATATTGGCGAGTTCAGCCATGGCGAGTTCACTGTCGGTACGCGTATCCGCTCCGCTGATAGCTTCGGTTTCCGATCCGGCATCGGGTTCGGACGATGATGATATCAATTCTATAACGACAGGTTCATAGTCCGCAACTGGACCACCTCCAGCATTACCGTCATGAAGATTGGCTTCGGGCGTAAGCTCTATATCGGTCGGATTCATTCCATCCGGCATATTTTCCGGGTTTGGATTGAACGCCCCAACGCCCTCTAAATCCGGCTGAATTTCGTCCGCATTAATAAATTCGGATTCAGCAAGTTCGCTCTCTCCAAGTCCTACAGCGACGTCTGGCGTGGCGTCCAAAGCTTCGAATATAGCCATTGAGGATGCTTCTTCTTGCGCGATAACATAAGGATCGGTTCCGCTCTCAGCAAAATCATTATAATAGTCGTAGCAGGACTCTATGAGCATATTCAATTCTGCGTCTACTGCCTCGTTCAGAATGCCCTCGCTAAAATCCTGCCGGAACGTTTTCGTGAATTGCTCATTCTTTATATTTGTATTTATTGTGTCGGCTTCGCTATTACTTGAGTCTGTCGCCGCCATTGCTGTTTCTACGCCTGTCTGGACAGTCTCGTTAGGTAACGTCATTACGGCAATATCCGGCTCGAATGTTAATACTCCATTGTTTAATGTAGCCTGGCCTGTCGTGACATTTTCCAATTGTGGTAGAGACAATAATTCGTTTAGAAGCGCGCCATCTACTCCTGCCAATGACTTCGCCCCCGCATTCTCAGCTACCCCTGCCGCCGGCTCTATACCTGCGCTCTCAACTGTCCCGGCAAAATCCTGTTCAAGCGTCGACTCAATATACACCACAGAGCTCGTCGTTATTATATCGGTTTCAGTTTCTACCGCGGCTTGATAATTTTCTTCGAGATTAAATGACGTTACATCTAATCCTGCTTCATACGAATAAGTTTTTAAGGTTGCCGATTCGATAAATTGCGTTGTGGTTTCAATGGTGTTATCTATATTTAAAATAGTATCAGGCACAACATCCAAATTATCTAAAGCTCCTGTTAATGTAACTAAATTATCCACCTCAAGCCCAGGTATTGTTTCGTTGGCAGTATCAATGCTGGAGTAAAAATTCTTCAGAATAAATAATCCCGTATCGGCGCCTGTTATGGATTCAGCTTCCGTAATGTCATCCATATTATCTGGCTGGAATGACTCTACAAATTCATTTCCCCATATACCCGAATCAGACATATTAAAGACATCTTCGTTGAATAACTCCAATGCTAAAGAAGCATCTATAAAAGAATCCGATAAAATATAGTCTTCTGCGTAAGAAGACTCCTGATCAAGAACAAGCTCGATAGAAAGCTGTGAGTTTTCAAGCATTATGTCATTATCAGATGAGATATTATCCTCCATCCCCCCACCTATCGCGTCCTGGAATGTCAGGTTAGCACTCGTAAATGGAAGGACGAATCCTTCTATACTGTTAAACATATCGCTTAAATCCAAAGAAGCGACTTCCGGCCCACTATCATATGGGTTGATCACAATATCTAAGCTACCCTCAAAATCCTCAAATTCTGCACTCAAATACTCACTCGTATCGGTTCCCTCTATTTCAAAACCGTAAGAGATAGTACTATCTGTTGTCTGTGTATCCGTAAAATATGAATCTAGCGCGATATCTAAGTTACTACTAAAGACCTCGGGATTCTCCATACTGTCAACAGATAATGACTCATAGCCCATAGTATCTAAGGATGCGATAAAATCTGTCATATCAATACCCATATCTGTTGTCAAATCACTTGATAATATAAGCGATTCAAAGGACGGTGTAGAATCAATACTAACAGCAGGCGCGAAATCCACCTCCACATACTGTTGATAAGTCATAGGATCATCGACCGATATCGTTACAGATGGAGTTTCGGCAATATTAATACTTGTCATCTGATAATCCGGCGTAAGCAGAACGGTTGATGCCCGCTCATTATCAAAAGTACTACTTAACGCTTGTATTGTCTGCGTCGATAACATATTGTCTGCATAATTTTGCGGCGCGGATTCTACTTGACCGATATCATATATCATCGAGTCGCCATATAAAGCATTGGTCGTAGATATGGCGTCGTTTGTTTGCAAAGAAACATATTGTATTTTATCGGTATAGCTGGACACAGTGTTATCAACTCCCGATAGATTATTCATCCCAGGAACACTTTCTATGGTCGAGGCATAAAAGAGGCTGGTGTCCGATCTGGTATCTAAAGTAGTATCGCTCGGAACAAATCCACCAATATTTGTATCTTTTAAGGTTCCAACTCCTCCTACCGGCATGTTTAAGTTGTAAGAATCTATGGTTAAATCCCCTGCACTGCCTAGAGATGTTGATGATAAAGCGACAGAAGATGCTAAATCGTTAAAGTCATTCATCTCAGATTCAGGTGTAGATATATTTACATTAGGGTCAATATTACTTATAGACAATTCTTCGATTGACGCAGGATTTGCCGACGCCATGATATCGCTGTTGATAGTCGGCGATTCGGGAATGGAAAAAGTCGTAGTGGAATCGAATCCGTCGGAAGGAGTTTTGTCTATCCCCGACTCTATCCCAGAAAACCCTGATGACATTAGTTCTATAACGACGGATTCGTAGTCTTTAATCGAACCTTCGATGGGATCATCAGTAAGAAGGGTTGGTTCGGATGTAAAAAATGATTGCTCGGGCAAAACCTGGCTATCGGCAGTAAACCCAGTATCGATGCCATCATAAATAGTAGCGATCTCAGGAAACGCATAAACAAGAGCTTCTTCTCCAGCGGGAATATCAGAAGTAATATATTCGTTATAGATTACAGTCCCGCTGTCTATAATATAACCCTCATAAGAACTGAAATCATCGTAGTAAGAATCAAAATCATAAGAACTGAAATCATCGTAGTAAGAATCAAAATCATAAGAACTGAAATCATCGTAGTAAGAATCAAAATCATAAGAACTGAAATCATCGTAGTAAGAATCAAAATCATAAGAACTGAAATCAT
>JAQVUX010000015.1:6103-10312 GCA_028699255.1 Candidatus Omnitrophota bacterium
CGTAGTAAGAATCAAAATCATAAGAGCCTATATCAAAACTGGAAAAATCGTAGCTAGGGATAGTGGAAAGACCAACATCTCCGAAACTATAGGCCACACCCGGGTTCCCAAATCCATTAACATACAAATCGCCGCTAGCCATGGCAAACTGACCCCAAATGAACGCCTCATTTGCCGCCGCAATTTCAGCCGTTAGTTGACTTAGCGATATATAAAGATCTAGATTATCATATGCTATCATTAATTCCGCCTGAAATTCTTCGGGATCGTCGCCAATGCTTGGGGTAATGCCTCCAGGGCTATTACTATTAGTAGTGCCTGCATAATAAACATCATTACACGCAACGAAATATTCTTCTAGGGCCTGAGTCTCCCACTCAATTATACTATCCTTATAATTCTCATAAGCCTTATACTGCTGATAGTTTTTCTGGAGATAACTTTCATAATCGATAGGACAAAACATGTTAATGACGTTGTTATAGGCCATATTTGCATACCAATCTATATCGGCATTAAAATCTGTGGGTGGATCGTATTGAGGATATGACGGATTATATGAAGGGCTTTCGGCGTAAGCGGAACTCGTCCAGTCAACGTCATAATAGCCTTCCCCTGTCCCAATATTAGCACCATAGCTGTAATACCAATAACCGAGATACTGGGCCATGATAGAATCTCCAGAAAGCGTAATCTCGTCGGAATTGACCTCTCGTCCGGTGATATTATACACCGGGCTTATTACTTCGGTTTCGGTATCGCCATCACCTGTGGTATTAACAGTTTTTTTCGTTATTTGCCCTAAATCATTATACGAATTAATGATAGTTTCCACTGTTGAAGAAGTGCTGGTGGTTGTTTGGCTAATATATTGGTTATACGAGATATAGACGACTGTTTCATAACCTATTAATACATCGTCATAATACCATTCCTTTTTTTCAGCATCCCATAAGCGCTTTAGCTCATATATTGGGTACTCCACTGAAAAAGATTCTGGCTTCAGTTCTGTCTTATAAGAAGTCCCCGTGCCACTTATTACCACTTCCGAATAAATTAGTTCTCCTATTGAATTATATCGCCTGGGAACGGTATCCTTTTGAACAACACTTGAGTCGGAATATACAGTACTGATCGTTGAATACTCAACCTGATCCAAGTCATTATAGGTGAATGTAGTAGTGGACGTACCACTCACTGTACCGGTTGCTTGATGGGTTACCAGCGTTTGCCATTCTATTGTCGAATAAACTTTATATGTTTTCCCTGTGCTAGAATCATAAACTTCATCTCCAGCATAATAAGTAGTTGTTTCTATTGTGTAATAGTAATAAGTGCCGATGTAAGATGTTGTCTCCGTTAAGCTGGAGACGCGTCCGTAAATATCGTGTTGTCTAGTAGAGGTAACCGTTGTAGCATTGCTACCATCGGTTTCTGTCGTGACCTGTTTTTGTTGCACAACCTGATGCAAACCGTTATATTGCAAAACTTCCGTTGTCTGGATATATAAATTATCCAATCGTCCCTGACTAGTAGTATCGCCTTCATGTATTCCTATTTTTGAATAAACAAGATAACCATCGCTATCATATGTCCTATTTTCAAGATCAGTCCCGGTAGTTTTTTTACTGCCAACGGTTGTGCTAGTTTCCATCTGCAGAACCTGGCCGAGGGAGTTATAGCTGATTACGTGCGTTGTCTGGCTGGAGGCGGCATATAAGCCATTACCCTCTTCGAGCACATCCTGTGCCGAAGTATCTATGCGGCCATTATTATAGTAGGTTCTATCGGAAGTATCCGTTACGGTAGTAGTCTTGCCGCGCTCATATGTCTTTTGCTGTGTTTTAGCCACCTGATCATAAGCAGTATATGTAATCCAGATATTTTCAATTACATATGTTTCATTAAGAACATCGTTTTTATCTACATTGGTACCGTAATGGTCATAGTAACTTGATTTTGAAGAATAAAGCCTCCCATTACTATCATAAATTCTTTTATTCACATCATACATTTCAATTATTTCGCCGCCGTCCTCTATTGTAATCTGTCCCATCTTCAAAACTTGGCCAAGGGTATTATACTCATCTATTGTTGTCGAAATAGTGTAGCAATTATTTAAACCGGCACCGGATTCGGTAACATTAACATACGAATATTTAAGCTGGCCGGAGGAGTAATATAACCTATTGTCGGCATCATCTTCGATAGTGATAAGGCCGCCGTCTACTGTTACGATTTTCATCTGCAATACTTGCTCCAAGGTATCATAGTTATCTATAGTGGTTTCAACAGTATAGGTATGATTCAATGTTATTCCATCCGTAGATTGCCCCAGATATCTTACGTATGAATATGACAATTGTCCCTGCGTATTATATTGCCTGTCGGCATCATCAACCGTCCAGGTTATCAGATCTCCATCGTATGTCTTCTGCACCATACGGACTACCTGACCGAGGGAGTTATAATAATCGGTAACGCCTCCTATCGCCGCGATAGAGCTGATGAATGTTTCAACAGTATAGGTATGATTCAGCGTGGCGGCGGTGGGGTCTTTTTCCGTTACGCTTACACACGAATACGTAAGACGACCGTTTGCATCGTAAGTTCTGTTAGCAGTGTCAGTCTCGATGGTTATGAGCGCATCGTTTACGGTTGTTGTTGTCATCCTCAAGATCTGGCCTAAGGAGTTATAGTCGGAAGAGGCTATAGTGGTTTCAACAGTATAGGTATGATTCAGCGTGGCGGCGGTGGGGTCTTTTTCCGTTACGCTTACACACGAATACGTAAGACGACCGTTTGCATCGTAGGTTCTAGCCCAAATATCCTGTTCTATAGTTATAAGTCCATTATCTACTATTACCCTATCCGTCATAGCAATCTGATCAAATACGTTATATGATTGTATTGTATATAAAGTATAACTATGATCAAGACCGTTGCCGGTTTCGATTATAGTAACGCTTGAACTGTAAAGATAGCCTGTTACATGATATACTCTGTCGGCATTATCTATCATGGTAGTTGTGAGTCCGTTGTCTACGGTAATCTGCGCCATTCTTAAGACTTGGCCAAGGGAGTTATAGCTATTTATGATAGTCTCTACTGTGTAGTTGTGGTTAAGATTGGTACCTGATTCAGCGATACTAACGCTCGAAGATTTTAAGAGCCCTGATATATAATAAGTTCTATCGGCAGTATCAGTCTCGGTGGTGGTTAGCCCGTCGTCTACTGTAACCTGGGCCATATTGAGTATCTGGCCTAAGGCGTTGTAGTCTGATATAGTGGTAGCTACAGTATAGGTATGATTCAGCGCGGCGGCGGTGGGGTCTTTTTCCGTTACGCTTACACACGAATACGTAAGACGACCGTTTGCATCGTAAGTTCTGTTAGCAGTGTCAGTCTCGATGGTTATGAGCGCATCGTCTACGATTTTTCGCGTCATCGTTAATATCTGGCCGAGGGAATTATAATCGGATTCTGTTAAAAATGTCTCGATAGTGCAAGTGTGGGATAAATCCGCCCCCTCTTTTAATTCCTCCAAGTATCTTATGCATGAATACGATAGCCAACCCTGTGAGTCATATTGTCTGTCGGCATCATCAACTTCCCAGGTAACCTTATCGCCATCGTAAGTCTTCCTTACCATACGGATAATCTGACCGAGGGAATTATAATAATCAGTAACGCCTCCTATGGCCGCGACAGCATTGATAAAAGTCTCAACTATATAGTTGTGGTTCAGGATTGTTCCGTCTGTAGCAGTGTCTGTCTCGGTAATACTTACATTCGAATATGTAAGACGCCCAAGGGAATCATATCTCCTATAAATAGAATCCTGTTCCGTGGTTTTAAGGCCGCCATCTATTGTAATCTGCCTCATCCTCAAGATCTGGCCTAAGGAGTTATAACTGCTTATGGTAGTTTCGACGGTGTAGTTGTGGTTAAGACCAGTGCCTGTCTCGATTACGTTGGTCTTTGAATATGCAAGACGGCCGAGGGAGTCGTAGGTTCTGCCGGTGGTATCGGTCTCGGTGGTGGTTAGCCCGTCGTCAACGGTCGTGGTCGTCATCCTCAATATCTGGCCTAAGGAGTTATAACTGCTTATGGTAGTTTCGACGGTGTAGTTGTGGTTAAGACCAGTGCCTGTCTCGATTACGTTGGTCTTTGAATATGCAAGACGGCCGAGGGAGTCGTAGGTTCTGC
>JAQVUX010000015.1:10412-12368 GCA_028699255.1 Candidatus Omnitrophota bacterium
CGGTGGTATCGGTCTCGGTGGTGGTTAGCCCGTCGTCAACGGTCGTGGTCGTCATCCTCAATATCTGGCCTAAGGAGTTATAACTGCTTATGGTAGTTGTTACGGTATAAGTATTGTTAAGCGCTTTGACCCACGTTACGTTAGTGCCAAAATTTTCAATATCGTAAAATGTAAAAATACCTTGCGCGTCGATACCCTTTATAAGTTTAATCTTATAACTATCATACTTGTAAACCATGTAATAACCCGCGGCAAGCCCTTCGGGCATTTCGGCGGCATCTAAATATATCCAGTCATACGTGCTCAGACCATGGATTGGAATAATTAAGGTGTTGTCTCCGAGAGATATACTCCGAACCCGAGCCACACTCTCTCCCTCTTTTCCGAACTCATTTACGCATATACTACTATATGTGAGACGGCCTTTCGTATCATAACCCCTATACGCGACATCTGTTTCGATGGTAGTAAGCCCATCGTCTACGGTCACAGTCGTCATTCTAAGTACCTGGCCGAGGGTATTGTAGTTTGCTATGGTTGTCTCGGTCGTATAGGTGTGATTTAAGACGGTTCCCGTAGAATCCTGCTCGGCGATGCTGGTATTGGAATATGTAAGACGGCCCGACGTATCATATTTTCTGTCGGCGGTGTCGACCGTGGTGGTGGTGAGACCATCATTTATCGTAACTTGAGTCATTTGTAAAACCTGGCCGAAGGTGTTATAGCCGGTTATGTTTGTTGTTGTCGTGTAAATATTGCATTCAAGTGTCGCGGCCCATGTCACACCGACGCCTTTAGTTTCTATGTCATAGAATTTAATAATATCGTTAGCATCAATACTCTCTATGAGCTTGATCGCATTTTCACTATATTTGTAAACCATGTAATAACCCGCGGTAAGTCCTTCGGGCAATACGTCTGCATCCAAATATATCCAGTCATACGTGCTCAGCCCATGCTTTACAATAAATATAGTATTGGCGCTAGGATCCACCATCCTGACATAGGTTACGCTACCTCCTTTTAGTGAAACTTCACTTATTCTTATACTGCTATAAGTAAGACGGCCTTGCGTGTCGTAAACCCTATCAGCAATATCTGCTTCGATTGTTCTGAGATCGCCATCTAACGTTGTGGTCGTCATGCGGGTAGCCTGCCCCTTCGCGTTGTATTTTTCGATAGTTGTCGTAACGGTATAAGAATGGTCTATGGCTACGGACGCGCCTGAGACATTTACCTCGTGGATGTCTTCCGTCTTTGCCGCAAGCCGGCCATAAAGGTCGTATGAGATAACCACTGTGGAGTGGATCTGTTTATCCGCGGCGTCGCTTGTTGCGAGAACTTCCGTATAGCCGGTGAGTTGTCCGAGCGAATCGTAGGTCATGTTCGTGCGGGTAATGTCGGTGGCGAGAGACAACGCTCCGTCTACAACGCCTGATGTGATACTTTCCTCGACAGAGTGGCTCGTCATGGTGGTATACCTATTCTTATTGTCATATGATCCGAGAGTAACGACAGATTCTGTCCTTGATGCAACAGCACCATCTACATATTCATCGATGACTTCGGAATACCCCATGATCCTGCCGCGGGAATCAAATGAGGTATTATGCCTGTAGCCTGAGCTTGTAAGCGTAAGCACTCCTGAAATATCCGCATATTCGTTCGTTACCTCGTATAGTGCCGTACCCCAAATATTAAAATACTGCGTAGCGCCGCTTATCTTGTCGGAAACGCTACTCTGTGTCATATCGGTCGTTATACGAGAGAGTATAATAAGGCTTGCTTCATCTGGTTTTTCATAACTAATGAGGCTATCGCGATCATTCGCTACATAAGTAACCTCATCGCTGTATGCAACAAAGCCGTGGTATTCATAGGCGTAAGTGCCGGATACTTCCTGCGTCCAGACGAATTGGCCGGACGAGCCCTGGCTGGGATCCCAAGCATAGCTAT
>JAQVUX010000016.1 GCA_028699255.1 Candidatus Omnitrophota bacterium
ACTATGCAGGGAATCGGGATGGCGGATGCTTATTCCCGGCTTTCTGGTGCCAAGAATGACGATTTACTCGGTCAGGGTAAATCGCTGCAGGGAATTATGGAATTTAGCAGAGCGTATGGATTGTCACCTGACGCCGTTGCCGGTCAATTCGGAGCCGGGGCGCGGGCGGGTGGGTTTAAGCCTGGTGATGCTCGGCGCTTCGCCGATATGCTGTTTTCGGCACAGAACGGCGGGGGGGCTATTTCTAGTTCAAGGATAGAGGAGTTGCTGGGAGCCACAACGGACCTTATTTCTCAGCTTTCTTCTGTGGTACCTACGATTGGTGAAGCGGAAACATCCAAGCTTATTGCATTCCAGACCATGCTTGGTCAAACGAATTTATCTCCATTGCAAGGCGCTGGCGGAGCACGCGTCATATCCTCTCTTAATCAAGGTATGGCCGGGGGCAATGAGAACGTAAGGGCGGTTTTGCTCCGGGGCTTGATGAAACAAGGTATGAACCCGCTGGATGCTATGACGGAGCTTGAAAAGGGTGTTGCCGGAAAAGGCTTCCCTGCACTCCTGAAGATGATTAAAAACATGTCTGGTGGGAATGAATTGCTTGCGGCGGAATTCCTGCATAGTAACTTTGGGCTTTCTTACGGTCAATCTTCTGCGCTTATCCGGGAGGGGGTAATAGATGACCCGGACCTTATTTCTTCATTCGACAACAGCGTTAAAAGCGGAAAAGGCATAGGGGCAAAAGCCGCAAAAGCTATGGGGACACGCGGGGGTAAGTTGCAAGTAAGCGAGGCAACAATGTCAAAGGCTAATCTAAGGCTTGGGGAATCATTGTTTGATGGCATCGTGCAAGCCTCGAGCGATATCGCAAAAAGCCTCGATTCGGCGGCTGGTAGGCTTGAAAAAGCTATAGATACAGTGGCCTCGAAACTAGGAGAGTGGGCGGGTGATGTTGGTAGAGATGTTATAGATGCACTTGTTAATTCGTTGACAGGTGAGGGGAATTCTGTTCCCTTTGGACCTGGCAAGCTATCGCAATCGATTTTAGGAATGAATATGCCTCTTCTGGGCGTAGCAGGTCTAAACTGGCTTCCTGCGTTAAGTAAAGGGCAGTTGCCGGGAGCTCCCAGAGATGGCGGTAAGCGGGTGCATCAAGGAATAGATGTTCCCGGCCCCCCTGGAACCCCTGTTTCTTCCAGAATGGCGGGATATGTAAAAGAAATACATGATAGGCATGGTTGGGGTGTGGATTCAAAAGGTAAACCTCTAAGTGCTGTAATTATTATGGGTGATAATGGGATAGAAGGAACCTATGGTCATGTGAACCTACCAAGAGGGATGAAGGTCGGAAGTAGAGTAGAAGCCAATTCTATCGTTGGGAGTATAGGGAAAGATCATGTACATGAGGAATTTTGGGATAATCCTAACCCTCGAAAAACACGGCAAGGAAAAAACGTAACACTGCAGTATTATTACAGTTTGCGGGACAAGGCAAAAAAACAATCAATGCTCCTTCCAGACGCAGCTACGGGCGACAGCACGGACGCAGGAGGCAAGCTGGCGCAGTTGAACGTAAACATACAAGTTGACGGCACCACGGACGCCCTATCCCCCGAATTGGTGGCACAGATGCGCGGGATGGTTGCCGAAGCGATAAGGCATGGTTTACCGGGTATGAATATCGGTATGCAGCCGGTAGTGGTGGGAAAGAGGGGATAAAATGTCATATCCTGTTGTTGTTGAAACGTCTATGCCGAGAATACATATCTCTGTGCATACATCATATGGCACTTTTTATATATCCCACGACGCGGCGAGTAACGGTCGAGATGGCGGTGCCGGAATAGACGATCTTTTGATAAGCTGTAGCACGGGAAAGACCCTTGCCTCTCCCGTAGGAACGTTTAACATTGTCCTTACCCGCAAGAAAGTTCGGGTATATAAAGAAGACGGCGTATACTCCATGAAGTCATTCCACGAGATAGTATCGCCCTATGATATAGTTATCATCTCCATGAAGCAAAGCGTTGCCGGAGCCGATGGTAAATGGGAAACGGTAATGATAGGGTTTGCGAAGCGGATATTCAAGACAACATCTTTTGCACAGGATGGCAAGCCACAACTCGCAGTTGTGATAAGTGGCGTTGACTTCGGGCAGTTGTTCATTCAGCAACAGATAGTAAGAGATTACCGTGTAGATCAAAACGCCTCTCTTCTCCCAGCGGGGTTTTCTTGGCTTGGGTCGGAAATACCTTCAAAGGGAAACATAAGAGATCTGGTTCAGATGCTCTTCCTCCATTGGATGCGTGTTGTAAGCCCGGTAACTCATAACTACTGGACGAGTAACATAAGTATAGCAGATATGATTTACTTTATCAGCGATAGGTTCGCTACGGAGTATTTTCTTCCCGGTAAGGAAACACTGCAGGCATATACCGGGGCAGTGTGGAATCTCATGCTGTCTATGACGAATGAGCCCTGGACGGAGGTATTCTTTGATACGCGCAGCCCGGAAGAATTCAACAAGGACAATGCAAACAAATATGATGTAACGCTTCCATCGTCTTTCTCTGACCCTATAACAGCGAGCGCAAGTATAACTTTAGAAGGAGGAGGAAGCCCTATCGTAAAAGACAAGCTTGATGAGGCTATTCCCGGAGATAATTACCCATACATAACGGGGCGTCCGATGCTTGTTTTGCGACACACGCCATTTGTAACGCGGCGCGATGATTATTTGTGGTATTCGTTGAAGAACAACAAAATAGCAGATATTGATGTTATCAGTGATAACACAGGAAGGAGTGACGATAAGGTCTTTAATTTTTTCTATGCGAGCCTGGGCCTTATCGGCAATAACACTTCAGCGATAGCAAGTATCATCGTAGAACCGTTGTTAAACATTGATAGCATGATAAAACATGGATTCCGCCCGTTGGAGGTCACGAGCCGGGCGCTGACTTCTAAGGCTTTTGAGGATGATGGGAAAGGGATGCGTGCGCTGGCCATTCTTTTGACCGAAAAGCTCTTTGATTGGAACTTCCGCAATGACGAATACGAGGAAGGAACTATGCAACTTCGCGGGAATCCCGAGTTGCGTATAGGCCAAAGGATTACCAACACAGACGCTCTTATGCAATACTATATACAGAGCGTGCAGCATGACTATGTAAACATGCAGAGCTTTACAACATCTGTGGAAGTCGTAAAGGGGATGCCGACTATCAATGGAGACAGGCTAAAAGACGAATGGACAAAAAACGGGATAGCTAAAAAAGCGGTACCGCTTCATGTTAAACAATCAGAAGAGCAATCATGGCAGACAAGCGGAGGGGGAGCAAACAATGACATGGGATAAATATTTTCCTGGTATCGGTGTTTCTAAAGACCATTCCGATACCTCTTCAGACCTTAATCGCCTTCGCATAGGACTGGTGGAAGCTATTACAGCCAGCGGAGATGATGGATATACGGTAGATATACGCTTACATGATGGGTGTATATTGAAGAATTGTTTTATTGCTTCCCCGCACGCGAGCCTCGATTCCGGGTGGTTATGGCTTCCTAATGTCCGTGATATTGCGGTTGTGCTTATGATAGAAGGACAGAAGGACAATGCAATCATTATGGGATTTATTCATCCATCACAGAAAAACGTCCTTCGGGATTTTGGCGATGGTCACGGTAAGCATATCCAGAACCGATTCCGGATGCGACACAAGAGCGGTGCGGAGATTCTTATGGATGCTGATGGCACTCTCCATATCAGGAACAAAGAAGGTGCCAGAATAGAGATGAACGGAACAAATGTTACGGTTTATGCCGATACGATCAATCTGGCCGGTCCGGGAGGGGCTGCGGTCGCAAGAGTGGGCGATGCGGTTCAGGTAAGCCCGACAACGCATATCGGGTCCATAACGGCAGGGTCGAGTAAAGTTTCAAGCAATTGATACCTTGCCTGGCACGTTATACTATAGAGGGGGTATAATATGCCGGACGAGTATAGAACAACTGAATCTACTTATCGAAAACAAATGCGTACGGCAGGTAATGGCGTTGCCGTGCCTAAACGCATGTCCTTTCAGATAACAAATGAGACGGCTGGAAAAATCGAGCGGCAGTACCATTTCATCCTTAATCCGGAAGATTATAGCCAGACCGAGCAGAACAGGGTAACGATTACGCCCACCAAGGGGGGGGCTTATGTTGACCGTTTCGGTCCCGGTCTTATCAATATACAGCTTTCCGGGACTACCGGCTATGCGCGAAGAGAAGGTGACGCAACGATCAACGGCGTTGTGGTGGCCGACAGCATAGATGGTTGGATAGCATTTAATAAGATGCGGGAAGATATATACCGCTATTTTTTAAACGCAAGCAAGGATTCCAGGCAGAATTATCAGCTATACTTCTATAATTGGCGTGAGAGAGAAACGGAGCGATGGCGGGTAGAACCGCAGCAGTTCACCCTTCGCCAGTCTGCTTCTAAGCCTTTGCTGTATATGTATAACATAGAAATGACGGTTGTTGGTAGCGCAGATGACGCGGATAAAATAAAAGATGCCTACCAGGCAATGCTGGTATCTCTTGATCTGCGAATGCCTAAAGTGGCAACGGCAATATCTGCGACTGTGGAAGCCGTTCTCGAGCAGTTTTCTAACGAGTTGAGTGCCGAACAGGCAGACGCTGCTGCGACACTGGCTCAGAGCGGGATGCCGTCAATATCTTCGCAGCCGCCTGCGACAATTAATGCATTGAAAAATGTTCTTGACAAGGCTGGAGATTTAACGACGCAGTTGCAAGATTATGTTGATGGCAAGACTAATTTTATCTCTACCCCAATGAGCAGTGTCACCGCTATGGCAACACAAATTAGAGGCGTATTGGAAGACTTTACAGGCAATTATGATTTACTGAACGATAACGAGCTTGGATTGATACGCAACATGAGAACTTTATACTGCAATGTATCGGTCATAGCTTCTTATCCCGATCTGTTTAAGCAAGGGATAAATTCACAAATAAGCGATATTCGCAATCTTTTCATGGATTCCGGATGCGCGACAACTTTGAGGGCTTGAAATGGCGGAACAGCTTATAGAATACAACGTAAAAGCAGGAGATACGCTGCAGGTAATTGCTCAAAAATACTATGGAGATGCGCTCCGGTGGTATGAAATAGCTATGCTGAATAATCTGGATTATCCTTTTATAACGGAGGAAGACAGTTTTCAAAAAGATACTACCGCTGCTGGGGCTGTAAGGTTCTATCGTGCTTCTCCGGAATTGGCCGTTATTTATATTCCCATGGGAACGATTGTCTCCGTACCGGCAACGTCAAGATCGGACGAGAGGCGTTATGTGACTACGGTTGCGGCGCAAATAGCATCATATCAATCGTCTGTTGTGGTCCCTGTCGTAGCGATAAACGCTGGTGCAAAAGGTAATTGTGCTCCCCGGCAGATAAGCGGGGTGTTATCTGATGTTTACTCTGAAGCGGCTACGGTATCGGGGGCGATAGCACCGGCAGGGGTTAATGGCATATATAAACCGGCAGAAAGCAATCAGGGCTATATCGCTTATAAGCATGTCACGGAAGATTATTACCTTTGGGGCGTGCCTGCCGGTTGGTCTGTTGCGGAGAAGGTTGCGCCGCCTGATGATAGGTTTTTTACGGATTTCTCCGAATACACTACAGGCGTGAAGCCGTCAGATTGGACGGAAAGGTTTTCTGCCTCCGGGAACTGGTATGTGCGCGAAAAAGAAGGGACTACCGGAGGTAAATGCTTAGAGAATGGCAATACTTTAAATTTTGGGATGAGGCTGGTTGCTTGGGATGATATTGCAGCTAAAGCGGATGTAGAGATAGTTTCCCGTCTGCGTTCATCGGTTACAGGTGGAGATTATAATTATCTCGTTGTTCGAGCGGCGGGAACGGCATCTACTATGAGCGGCTACTCAGTGGGATTGTATGGTAATGGAACGGGAATAGTCTTGAACAGGTTGGCCGGTGCGGGAGTAGCGGGCTTGGCTATCTACAGCTATCCGTGGCAGGCGGATACTTGGTATTGGATGCGTTTTCGTGCGATAGGAACTTCTTTAAAGGCAAAAATATGGGCTGACGGCGAATCGGAGCCCGCAGAGTGGCATATTGATGCAACAAATGATGTCGTATCTGCTGGCGGATGGGTAGGCGTTGGCCTTTATGCCAGCAATCGTTATCAGGATTTTGATTGCGTAGGTGTGGGAGTTGATGGAGCAGACGCACCCGTATCATCTGTCAATAATGCTATTATGCAGTATTTTACTAATTCGAATGAAGAGAGGTCCGGGGCATACAATCCTACTGTCTATGGGGAAGGAACGGCAATAGTTACCTGTCCTGTGTCAGATTTGGTTGCGGCAGAGGGAATAGTTGTTAGTAACGATTCTCTTGTAACGGGTGGAGAAAGTAAAAATGTCAAGAAAGTTGGCGAACGGCTACTTCTTCTTGCGGACCCTGATTTAATAGAGGGGGGCGTAACAGGACTTAATGAAGCACAATCGGAAGATTTCTACTCATACATTTTGGGGGAAGATTTGTATTTAAATGAAGGTGGCGAGCTTGAAGAGGATATAGGGGCTTCATTCTTGAAAGACGTGCGGAGCGTTTCGGGACTGGACAATCTCGTTCAGAGCCTTAATCATCGGCTGGCAACACGCAAGGGCGAACTGGTGTTTCATCCTATGTATGGTTCACTGCTTGAAGATATTGTCGGTAGGCGCGGGGAGCCTCAATGGTTGGAATTAGCTGCCATAGAGGTGAAGAGGGTTGTCGGCTCCGATCCAAGAATAAAAGAAGTTATCAGCGTAGAGGGGGATTTTGCGGAAGGTGTGCTGGCTTTTGAATGCCAGGCGTATGTGATAGGCGAGACGGTTCCGGCGAATTTCGTTTTGCAATATAGGCGGGGAGGATAACATGTTTAAGCTCAAGAGCTTCGAGAATATAGTTGCCAGCATGATAAATTGGTGTGCGGCACAGACAAGCAAGGTCACGGATTATAATATAGGCAGCAAATGGAGAACCCTGATAGAAGCTACCGCAATGGAGCTTGATGAATTCTATTACCGGATGTATGACGGCTTAAAGAGTGCTATTGAAGAGGCCATTTTTGCTGCTTTTGACTTCCCATTGCTGGACGCTGCTGCGTCTACGGGAATAGTAACCTTCTCAAAGAGCGAAGCGGCAGAGGTAGACTATGCTATTCCGGCAGGAACGATTGTCTCTGTACCGGCAACATCAGCATCTAGCGCGATATACTTTGAAACGGTTGCCAATGTCATTCTGGCATCCGGTGCAACGTCTGTTGCGGCGGCGGTAAGGTGTGCGCGGGCTGGCACTGTCGGCAATGTGGCGATAGCGTCCATAGATACCATAGTAAGCACTCTTGTCGGGCTAGAGGCCGTTACAAACGCTTCTGCATTCACTGACGGAGCAGATCGGGAAACAGCAGATGGGAGAAAGAAGCGATTCAATCAATATATTGCTACTTTGAGTCGTGGAACGAAAGACGCTTTGGAATATGCGTCAAAAACGGTTCCTAATGTAGTGGGCGCTTATGCCTTTGAAAACCCCGATCTTAGTTGCTTGGTTTATGACGCAAGCCCTGAAGGGTATGCAGATCAATCTTCAAACATAAATATCCCGTCAGGATATACGTTTTCAGCTTTGCCTGCGACAGAGGCTGAAAATGATGCTCTGTATCTTGGCTGTGTTATTAAGTTTTCCTATATGTACATGAAGTTTTATACCGCAGGCGTAGGGTCTGCGGGAGCTTGGGAGTATTGGAACGGCTCGGCTTGGGCGGAAATAGCTGGCGTTACCGATGGAACTTCTGGCCTCACAGCTAATGGAATCGTGGAGTTTACCGTTCCGGCAGATTGGGTCATCAAACAAGTAAATGGCGTTTCCGCGAGATATTGGATTAGATTCAGGGTTACTACGGCTACATATACGACTACTCCGGTTCTGTTGTATGCTATAGTTCCGCCAGAGCCTGGATTCGTAGATGTCTATGCTCACAATTCAAGCGGTGTTTTACCCGCTGAAGTATCCCTATCCCCTACAAAGGATTCGGGAAGTGGTAATTCCACTATGAGCGCCATAACCGTGAGCGATGATGCCACTTTGGAAGAAGATTGGATAGTAGCATTCACGGATGCCACAAACTTTACAGTGACTGGTTCTAAAACCGGTTTGGATGGGTCTGGGGAAACGGGAGTTGCCTTTTCCTCCAATTCTGGCGCAGTATCGTTTACCATTACGGCAGGGGATACCCCGGAAGACGATACAACGGTATGGATTTTCTCTACCGCTTCAATGCGAGGGAAGATATTGGACGCCATTGAGGAATATAGAGCGGCAGGAATCCATGTAGATGTAAGGCAACCGGAGCAAGTTTTGGTAGATATAACAGCTACGTTGCATGTGGCGGCGGGGTATAACAAAGTTGCTGTAAGGGACGCTGTTTCTCTAACTATAACCAATTATCTTAATGCCTTGTCAATCAATCAACCGGTTTATATTACACGTTTAACGCAGATAATTATGGCAATGGATGGAGTCTATAATTGCTTAATCGCCGTTCCCGCTGCTGATGTAACGGTTTTTCCTTACCAGCTTGTCCGGGCCGGGACGATAACAATAACGACGGCATAGGAGAGGTAAATGCGAGCGACTGAAATAGCAAGCTCAATAGCACATAACCTTAATAGGGTATGGAATAAAGAGGCCGCAACACGTGTATTTGTGTGGGAAGGCGGTTTATCCGTCGTTGTCGGTGATATTGTCCTTCCGTGTGACCCTGAGAAAAATCCGCGTCGTTATCGATGCGTCGTAGGCGGTGTTACCGGTTTAGCGGAACCGTCATGGACCGAAGGCGTGGATTTATTTGTGGATGGAACAGCAACATGGATAAGGCTCGTAGGCAACAATAACATCTTATCCTCTCTTCTTCTGGCGATTGGGGCAGCATTTAAGCTCTTGGATGAAGATATGAGTCTTGCCTTGCTACAGATGAATATTCTCACTGCGAGCGGTAAATGGCTTGACTTGTGGGGTAGCTGGTTTGGTGTGATTAGATATGCCGATGAAGCGGATGTGGATTATTCGAGACGAACGGTTGCTTCCTTGAATGGTGACAGAACAACAATTGCGGCTATTCAAAGGGCAGTTTTGCAACTTTCCAATGAGTTTCCGGTAATATCTGAACCTTCCAGGGCGGAAAAACTTGAGAGCGTAGACCACAATCTCAAATATTATGTAAAGATTGCGCTCCCCGGCGTGTCCGGATGGGGGTTTTTTATAGATCAATCTTACCTTGATGTTAGCGAATTGGAAGACCCTATGAGCGCGGCATTATACCCATTAAGCTTGTTTTATACCGCACAGGTTGACGAAGATATGCAAGCTGCGGTCGATAGTGTTAAGGCGGCTGGGATAAAAGCAGTAGTTGTGAGAGAAGTTTCTTGACGCTTTTGATACGATAAGGGTGTGGGGAGGTGATACTTTTTGAATAAAGTAAAATGGTGGGCGAATGAGCTTGTAATTCTCGACGATCTGGATGCCAGCATAGGCTTGATAGAGGATGAATTCGAGTCTTTGTTGGCTGATGTTTTGTTTGGCGATATGAGCGGTATTGCTGTAATAAGCGGGATGACAGTTTCAGTAACTGC
>JAQVUX010000017.1 GCA_028699255.1 Candidatus Omnitrophota bacterium
CGTTTAGGGCTACCGAGTTGTAACCCATCATGTAGAAGACTACCGTTATAGAAAACATCAGCAGGATATACGCCCCTAGTCGCATAGCCGTATTACCCCCTTCATAGTTTTAAACCCCCTGCTTCATGATATAGAACCCCGCCGCCACCATAAGCGTAGTAAATACCGTAGCCATCCATATACTTATTCCAACTGTCCCGGCGACGAATATTACCCCATGCGGGTAAAGCATGGTAAAGCCCCATAGGACTATAAGGCCTACCGCCCCCGCGCCTTCGGTAGAATATTTGGAAACGAACCCCGCCACTAGCATAGTTACCCCTACTGCGATTAGGTAGTAGAACCATCCGCTAATCAGGGTGTTACCTTCTAGGGTTTCCCGTACTCCGGCTAGGCCGGTAGCGTTGCCTAGATAATAGATTCTCGGGTTAGGCCGGTATTCGCTGTAATTCTGCGCCTTAAACCATGTCGTAACCGTATATACCCCGGTGTCGTTAGCCTGCACCCCCATTAGGCCGCCGCTAGGGGAAGTGGTCGTATTTACGCTGTATATCGTGGTCGTAGTCCCGTTGTGCTTCTTGGTTATTTCCATGCCGTAATATTCTAGGGTAGCATTAGAACTTACGACGTGGTAACTAAGGTTTTCCGAAGGTTCGAAGAACGAACCGTTATTAGGCGCGATGGTATAGGAAACATCATTAAAGACCCTGTTATACGTCGGCAGGGTAATAACCGTACCGTTCGAAGTCGCTAGGGTTATATCTACGGTGTAAGTGCCGGACGGGACGAACTCGAAGGTTATAGGCACATACCCGTTAGCGTCTATCGTAACCTGATAAAGCGCGAACAGTTCTAAGAACAGGGTAGCAGACCCGGTATAGTCGCTTACTCCCTGTTCTATCGTAACGTAGGATTGCGCGAGGTTGCTAAACCTCTGGGCGGTTACGGTAATATTCTGTATCGGTTGCCCGTATGCGTCCTGAATGTTAAAGGTATAATACGCCCCGGTCGTGTTGTCTAGCGAATAGGAATTAATGGTAAAGTCGTTGTTAAGCCCTACTAGGAAAAGCCGAAGCGTACCGTTTTCGCAGTTGAAATACGCCCGCTTCCTGCCGCTTCCTATCATGTCCGAAGGCAGGGCATAGCCGTAGGATGGCGGGGTTTTTAGGATTTGGCTAGTGTTCTGGGTAAAGACTTGCACCGTAAAGGCCTTGCGGTATTCGTCCATTTCGTCGTAACATATAAACTTAGTGTCGTAGGTCTTTTCCGAATAGAGAAGTTTAAGCCTATCCCAATTCGTAACCTTGCCTACTGCATTAACGTCGGAAGTCCCCGAACGCTTGGCGGTCGTCATGTTGCCCGAGTAGAACGGGACGGTTGCGCCGTAGTCCGAAGCGCTATAACGGATACATGCCGGGGCGCTAGCGAAGTAACAGGAATACGCATAGGTGGCCGTCCCTTCCCGGCTGAAAAATATAAGGGTGTCTTCGTCTAGGAAGATTAAGGGCGAATGTTCGCTAACCGTATAATTGAAAAGGTACGTTTTGTTTTCTTCAATCAGGTGTATTACGGTGCGGTTTGTTATGTTGGAAATAAGGGCGTAGGTGTTATTCCCGTACTGCTCGAAAATAACCTGCGACCCTTCTATATCCGCCTGCCCGTAGCATGTGGTATCTGGGGTCGCATTAACTATTTGCGCGGTGCTGTTATACGTCCATATCTGTATCCGGTCGCTAGTGGCGTTGCATGACGCATTAGATAGCCACGCATAGTACCACGTCGTAAGATTCGCGTTCTTGGCGATTGTACCCCATGTTACCTTACGGTTGTGGTTGGTGGTATTAAGGTCTTGGAAAGTGGTTAGGCTATAATTCATGCGGATAAGGCGGCTATCGGTAGTCGTCGGCAGGATAAATAGGTAGTGGCTTCCGGTCTGATTCGTTATAGTTGGGATATTTTTAGTGTTCGCATAAGCGTACGGGTCGTACTGAACGTTCGGGGTTACGTTGTAGGTGGTGCTTGCGTTCTGTATCGTCATGGCGGTAGAGTTTAGGATTAGATAATGCTTGGTAACGTTATCGGTATTGAACGTCAGTATTATAGTGTCCGTACCGTTGCGGAAGGCCGCGAAGAAAGGCTTAGTAGCGTTTAACAGTTGGGTATAGTTCTGGGCTATCGCGCCGTTCGCTATCGTCGCTATATGTATCGTATCCGTCGGGACACCATCTATAAAATAAAGAAGCGTAAGGTTTCCGGTCGAATCATAGAAAAGCGATTGCGGGCTATCTAGGACGTTTTCTACGGTTGTTGAAAGGTTTATAGAATTTTCGTAAGTGCTAAACGACATGGAAAAGGAGTAGGTCGCCGAAGTCTTGTAGTAGGCCGGATTCGCATTTAGATAGCATCTTACGTACCATAGGTGCGACCCGGTACTAGCGGTCGCGGTTACATTTACCATTTGGCTAATTGCGAAACTCTGGGAATCAATTACCGAACCGTCTAAGGTCGTATTGCATGTTACCGCGTCGTAGGTCGTAAGGTTGTATTGCAGGCTTGTACCCGTACCTGAAAGAACCGCGCCGTTGCTCGGGGCGATTAATGTTATTGCCGTAGCCGGGGGCGCGTCTAAGGCATACCCAGAAAATCCCGATACGTAAAAGGTTGCGATACCTGACGTACAATTAGCGTCAATCCCGCCCGTTACCCCGTTATTTCTTATATCTGCGGCGGTAGTTGGAAGGCCGGATTTAGAATAGATGGTAGTATTAACACACCCCGCGTCTGTTTCTAAAGTAATTAACCCGGCAGACCCGGGGATAGTCGTACCGTCTATCGAACTGTTAATACTTATAAAGTCAGGTTGCACATAGGCGTTATAGCCTTCCGTAAATTCGGTTATCGCGGAAGTGGAAAAGTTCGTTAGGTTTATCAGGCCTGCGGTGGCGTTATACCCGAAGGTGTTATTATACCATGTCGTAGAACCTACGGCGATTTGGTTAATGAACTCCGAGGTACAATTATAAAGGAAATTGTTAGTAAAGGTGTCCCCGGTTACACCCCCGATATTCGCACATGAGGTAGCATAATATACAATATTCCCGGTAAAGTTATTGCCGCCCGTACCCGCGCCTTGCCCCCCGATACCCCGGGTTACTGCGGTAACGTTGTTGTAATTTATTTGGTTATTGGTAGCCCCCGTACGAAGGGTTATACCGTAGGACGTACCCACCCCGTCGCGGATAGTATTATTTTCTATAAGATTGTTGCTACCGGTCTGTTCTATCTCTATACCTAGCGTAGTATTATGCACTAGATTTCCATAGACCCTAGTGTTATTCCCGTTATATAGGTCTATTCCGGCCACAGTTGAATTATAAAATGTGTTCTGGGTAATATTTACCCCGCTAGCAGTAGAAGAATCTATACCGTTTATTGCCGCCCCGGAAGAACTAATAGAGTTGTTTATAATCTGCCCGCTAAATGGCGTGGCTACGTATATTTGCCCGAAGTTGCCATTACCGTAAAGGCGCGAATCGCGGATAGTGATATTTGTAATGGTCGGAGTACCGCCCGTAGAAGACCCCGAGTATATGCCGTCTGCGGCATTATTGAAGACCGTAACGTTTTGGATTAGGACGTTCTGCAAAGTACCGGTATCTAGCGCTAACCTAATGCCCCGGCCATTCGCAGGCGACCCGGCACAACTAGAAACTGAAACGTTGCGGATAATTAACCCATTATTTCCCGTACTTCCCGTATTCGTAATTCCTTGTCCGAAGTCGGTAATACTTCCATTTTCTATAACTAGGTTATCCGTACCCGAGGATATTAGAATACCCCTATCTGCCGTACCGTCGTCGCCGTCTATTGTCTTCCCGTTTAGGTTTAAATTTACGTTATCGGCAGATACCGTTACCCCATGCCCGGTACAACTTAGCGATACATTAAGGTAGTAATCCCCGCCGCTAGATATGGTAGTGGCGCATGTGTTTATAGCGGTCGCTGAAAACGATATGGCCGGAAATAGAACCCCCAGAAGCAGAAGGGCTAGGATAAGTTTTTTCATATCCTAGCCACCTACGGATATGCCCCGCCGCCCCCGTATCCTTCCCTTCTCGGAATCGCCATGTTGAACCCGCTAAGAACAATCATAAACAGGATAAGGAACGGTAGCATCTCAATAACCAATACTTCCGCCGTCGTAAATTGTGTGGGGTTTGCTTCTAGGTCTGTTACTAGGGGGTCTATGAACGCATTAAGTACCGGCATCAGGGTAAAATATACGAATATCGTTACTAGAAGCGCCATCAGGTTGATAAAAGTTACTTGCCCCTTCATAATTTAAACCCCGCAATCCTTTTCGCCTTCATGCCTTTAAAGGTTTTGTTTTTCCTGTTTAATATTTCTACGGTCGGAACGCGCCCGGTTACGCTTCTTTCGTATTCGTATATGCCCGGGCGAATGTTCGGGTTCGGGTGTGTCGCATGGCCGTAACGATATTGTGATTTCGCTACGCTTAGAAGGTCTGCGAATATCGAACGTTCTCCGGTTATATTGTATCCCCGCTTTTTAGGCATGAACTTCTTAGGGGATTTGCCCGCGTACTTATTCCTTTCCTGCGGCGGGACTACCACCGGGGGCATTTCCCGTACGCCTACCTTTTGTTTCTGCGAGATTCTAAGGCGTTCGCCTACCGCTAACCTCTGCCCTACGGCTAGTTTTTCCCCTATTGCTAGACGTTCGCCTACGGCTAGTTTTTCCCCTAGCCCCAGACCTTCCCCTAATGCGGTCGCTTCCCCTGTAAATTCATTAGAACCTACTATACTCCATACCCCAGACCCCCGCAGTAAGGCGTACTTTTCCGCCCTCGTAGTGCCTATCCCTTCACGTATCGCTTCTGCTAGCCTCTGTTCTTTAAGTTCTTTTTGGTATTCGATATTGCTAGCCGCCGGTTCTGCGTTCTGGGTTGCGAAATCCCGCGCCCTGTTTCTCCGTATTATCCCGCTATACGTATCCCCGGGCATGTCGCCCCCTATGAAATTCGCGGCGAATGATTTACGTTCGTTAAGTTGTAGCATGTCCCTAAACTTTAACTGCTCTGGGGTCTGCGCCGATAGCGGTTTGGTGTAAAAGTCCGGGGCTAATGTTTCCTTCTCGGTATAAGGTGCGCGTACCCTTTCCTGCGCCTTAACGTATTCCGCGCTAGGCGTAAATGGCGTAAGATAGAAGTTAGGGGGTAGGGTTTCTTCCACTACATACGGGGCGCGTATCCGTTCTAAAGCCGCCGTATATTCCGGGTTCTGAACGAAGGACGCCCGGGTAGGTTGGCGCATCATACTAAACCCATATTCCGTAGGCGCTATTTCCGCCTGAATCTGCTTAATTATCGGTTTGACCCCGGCGTACGGGTTAAGGCCTTCTGCCGTTAAGTACGCATGAAGGGCGTAAGGGCTTTCCGGGTTAATCTGCATGAGTACCGATTTTTCCGAACCGGCATAGAAATAAAGCGCCGCTTGGTCTTCATAGAAACTAAGCCCGGCTTCTGTCCCGGCTTTCATGGCCTTATATGGTGTCTGCGGGATTTCGGCGATTTTCTGCTTCGCGCCGGTAATTACCGTATCCATAAACGGCTTGGCTTCATGCCACGTTTGAATACTAGCGCCTAAGAAGAACCCGCCTACGCCTGCGGTCTTAATGCGTTCTTCCTGTTCTTTTGTAAAGTCTAGCGGGGATTCCCCGGCCATCCAATTACCACTTACTTCTAGGCCGGTCTGCAACCCTGCCGAGAACCCGCCGGTAAATGCGCCCGTACCTATAATCCGTATAGGTACGCCCGCCGCCGTGTTTATAGCCCCTGCGGTATTTAGAACAGGTTGTATAGCCCCTTGTAACTTGTAGGCTTCGAAAGACGTTAAGCGGTCTAGGTAATTCTCGTCTAAAAGGTGCTTTGATATTTCGCCCGGGTAATTAAGGTATAACGACGGCTTCCCGCCCGCATAATCTAGCCTTACGGTCGTTGGGGATTCTATCGTAGCGCTTAATGGCCTATTGTAGTACGGGGTGTTTTCCCCGATAATCGCGCCTTTCATATCCGTAGCCTTTCCCGTTACCGGGTCTATCGGATTGCCTTTAAGGTCTAGTGTTACGGTCTTGGTACTTGCCTTCGCTAAGTTCGCTTCCCCTGCCATGCCTACTAGCATGGTAGCCGTTATCGGGAAAGTGATTAGGTAGCCCTGACTTTCCAATAGCATACTTCCGTAAAGTTTCTGCTCGGGTTCGGTAAATGTTTCGCCCTTAAACGCTTTTTCTGCGCCTTTTGCGCTTATGCCTAAGAAAGTACCGAAGGCAACCGAACCTTTCCCTATTGATTCTACCCCCCCGGCTAGAAATTCTGCCGTAGTTGATACCGGGCGTATTTCCCCTATGGGCGATTCCTTGATATAAAGGCCTAGTACGTCTTCCCCTGCTCTAAGCGGTTCTGCGAATAATTTAGCGTAGTTCGTTTCATAGAATCCGGTAAATGGGGTTTCTACCATGTAGTCCGGCCTGCCCGTAGTTACCTGTGGTTCTTTTAGGATGGGGGCATTTCCCGGTATTCCCAATTCGTTTATAGTGGTCGGCAGGCCATATTCCCCCGGGATAAATGCTATATCCTCGCTACCCCGCATCAGGTTAGCCTTTTCTGCGGCTATCATTTCCGGGCTTAGTTTAACCTGATTGGAAAGATTAACGTATCCGTTGGTTAATTCTACGGTCGCCGGGAATCCGCTTACTCCTGTTACTGTTACTATATCTTCTGTCCCGGCTAGTGCTAGAGATTTATAATAGGTCGCTACTTCTGCGTCCGTCATGGGCGCGATATAGCCGGTATCCACCCCGGGGACAAAAACCCCCCGCGCCCCGGTAAGTTGTAGCGGGTCTTCGTTAGCCCACATAATCTTTTCGGGTTCGGTTTGCGGGTTGTATTCATGCTTCGCTAATCCTTCCGCGCTAATGTCTAATTGCCCGGTATCCGAGATTGTATATCTTACCTTCGTATCCGGGGTAGTTTCATATTCTCCCATGTCTAAAAAGTCTGTTACGTCTATCGCGGTAGATTCCCCTAGTTCATTCCTGCCCGGGACGATGGGCTTTACTTCTAGCGTATTTACGCCTTCCTTCTGGGCTACTAGATACTTTACCCCTTCTTTCTCCATGATAAGCGGGCTAGTTGTCTTAAAATCGAATCCTGCGGCGCTCATAGTCGCCCTTGTCCCTTCCGGGTACATATAGACCCCCCCGGTATTCGGGTCTATATAGAAGTCGAACGCCCGCCCCCAGATAGCGTTATTTTCCAATTCGTACATTCTTTCTATCGCGGTTTGGTCGCCGAGGCCGAAGTTTTTACCCCGTTCTGAAAGGCCTACGTACGTCCCGGTTAGGTTGCCTTCGCTATCGTAAATAGGCGTATCCACGAAAAGCCCGGCGTTTATCATGTCTGCTAACGCGGATTGTTGGAATAGGCCTACGTTCTGTTGGTACATTCTTTCGCTTACCGCCTTCTGCCGGGCTATTTCATATTGTACCGCGTAGTCTTCCGGGCGGCCACTTAGCGCCGCTTCTAAGCCGGTCGGATTATACTTTTCCGTAACCCTTACGCCTTCTGCCCCCGCTTTTGCCTTTTCGAAAAATTCCCCGCGCCCGGCCTGCAACTGCTCAAAGGGGGTATTTCCTACTTCGTATTCCCCGTACGGGGTTACTATTTTGTCGCCGGACGAAGTTTTAGGCGTTTTGGATGAATCCGGGGAAGACGCGCCCACTCTTTCGGCTATTACTTTCCGGCTTGATTCCGTAAGTGTATCTGGGTCTTTTTCGCCCCGCGCTATCATGGTTATAAGGTTGTCTGCGCGTTTTTCTTCTGGGGTTCTTTCGTCCCCCGTTGAAGACGAACTAGACGAAGAACCGGAAGCCGAAGACGTGGTTTTAGTGGTAGTTTTGGTAGAAGACGAAGAAGAAGTAGGGGTAGGGGTTGGCGAAGAAGTCTTACCGTATCCTTCGCTAAACCCCGTCGAACCGCTTTTTATTAGTACCATGCTACCCTATACGGGCTTGGATTTTTTAAGGGTTAGGGTTGAACGGAATATACCCCGTACCATTTGAATAGTTTAAATTCGGTATTACCCCGGAAAATCCATGTTGGCAATTTAAGGTTTCCCTGTTTGCGGCGCTTATCCTCGCGTTACAATCCTTTATGATATAATCTACTTGGCCTATTTGGTAGGCGAAGTACAGTATCGCTAGGATAAGGAAAGGGCGTAAGAACGCCGAGATTATAGAAAGCGGTACGCCCCCTATAATCCATTCTTCCCGCGCCCCGTCAATTACCCGGATTTTTTGTATTAATCCCATGTTCTACCTCTTTATTTAGATACTTTAAAATCTTTCCCGAAGGCAGGGCTAGGCATATCGCAGACCCTATAAGTAGGGCTATTGCCATCATCGAATAATACCCCTCGGTAGGGGTAAATGAACCTAACGGCAATTTACTTAACAACGCCGTAGATAGCCCTAAGAATGAATATCCGATAAAACGGACAGACATTACCCGGGATTCCTTCTTTTCCACACATTCCGCGCAGTTACACATAGTTACAACCTCGGCCTACATTTAGGGCAGGGGCAACTAACTAAGGCAACCCCCACGCCGCCACGTTTTTTATCTTCTCTACATACTTTTTCCGTTAAACATTCCCCTTTATATTCGCCATTTGGTAGCCGGTAATCTATCGGATAATAACGACCCGGGGGTATATCCCCGCAGTTGATATGTGGAATACCCTTAATGAATGGCCTACCGCATATAGAACAAGGCAACTCTTTTTTACAATGTGGGCAACGCATAGTTTTTACACCCTTTTACCGGCAACCATAAGACCGGGACAACTACAACCCCGCGCCATACAAAGCCATGCCTTCCCCTTTCCTAGTTGTTTATGGGCGTGGCCGCAATCTTGGCAACGTTTTTTACGCCCGCTTATCCGTACCCGCTTATTCTTCGCTCGGTTCATTTTTTACCCCTTTTTTGCTATTTCCTCGGCTATCTGCCGGGTCTTATCCCGTATCCGCTTTTCCGCTTCGTTCTTAACGTACTTAGCGAGGCGGTGCGGGATTTCTTGGTTGTATTCTATCGTATTTTCGTCTAGTATAACGTCCTGCGGCTTACTGCGCTTCGATTCGAAAAGGCGATGGTTGGCCGCCACGAAGTCTATAACCTTCGCTATATTGCGTTCTTTCTTTACTTCCTTCGCTTCCGAACGGCGCATTTCTGCCATAAACTTATCTAGCATAACAGACTTACGGGATAGTTCTAGGTTGC
>JAQVUX010000018.1 GCA_028699255.1 Candidatus Omnitrophota bacterium
ACGCTTCTGTCAAGAACGGTTTTAAATGCGGCAGGTTACGGCGCCGTCTCTGCCATGGGAGGCGTCATCGACAGGGCTTTAGGCGGGGCGGGTTGGGGTAGCGGCCTTGGCGGTTGGAATATTCTGGCGGATCTGGCGGTAGGCGCCGGCACTGCGGGCGGATACACTCTGGCGAGCGGCCTTACCAGCGGCATATACCGCATGGCGGTAGTTACGCCGATTTCGGTCGGGGTTTCTCTCGCGCACGATAGAAGTGATATCTGGACTTCATCCGGCTTTATAGCCGAAAACTTCGCGGTGTCGGTTCTAAACGGAATAACCGCGGCAGGTTTCATCCTGTACGGCATGTCCAAAAACGGCATAGGACAGCTCGCCTGGTCGAAGACAGTCATAAACGATTTTGCTTTCGGCTCTACGAGGATCGCCTCGCTCGGCATCGAAGTGCCGAACATGGTCTTGAAGCCTGTTATGACCGCCGTAAGCTGGCCATTCATGACGGCGGTATTTTCGCCGGCAATGCAGATCGGCACAGCTATTATGGCTTCGCTTGCCGAAGGCGTAAGGTCTACCCTTATAAATGGCTTCGCGAATAGCAACTGGCAGAATCCGTTTACGATATTCGCCAATAACTGGTCATGGGGAAATTACTTCACTGAGATAGCGCAGTCGCCCGCCCCGGGATTCATCATGGGGTTTGCCCTTGCGATCGCCGGCGGGTATCGTCCGGACAGCGTCTCGGCCGCCTCTACTCTTAACGTAATTCGCGCCGGATGGGGCGAGGCAGGCGGTGTGGCCGGCAGAGCGCTATACGCTCTTGAGCTTGTAGCCAGCGCTATTACCGGAAACCTCGCGGAATTTCGCGAAGGATCGATGGCCGGGGAGTTTAATAAATGGGCCGCGACGCCGCTTGAGAAAGCCTCTGGACTATTCGAAAAATCCGCGCTTGCCCTCGCGAAAACAGGACAGTATATATCGAACAACGCGTTGATGGGATTCAAGCTCGCCATAATAGGCAGTGCGCTAAACTACGATAATTTCATATATAAACTCGGTGGCGAAGGCGTAAATGAAACTCAGCGTGTCGGGTTCGGCGAATTCGTAAAACAGCAGTTGGCGTTCGCTATACTCCTTATGACAAACTCCCCAACGTTAAAGGCCGAACACGCGGAGTTCTTAAGGATAAGCGCCGAGGCTCGTAGAAACGGCCTCATCAGTGCCGAGTATCAAACCGAAATATTGAAGTCTATGGATACCATGGAGCGTAGCGGTGTTAGCGCGCGCGAGGCGCTGAATAGCGTTACGGATAGTTTAAGAAGAGATGTGACGTCGGAACAGGCTGTTCGACAGGCCGCGGCGGAGAGGATTGCCAAGGGTCTTGAATCGGCCGCAGGCTGGGAAGGCCGCGGTTACGAAGAGATGGCTGATGCTATAAGGCAGGATCCATCCGTCGTGCTGGGTAAGGTTAACCCTAAGGCTACGATGCTCGCCTGTCTTGAAGCGACCCAGCATTCTATGGTCGCCACCGCTATCTTGACGGGGGATTTAAGTACTGTGACAAGGAACGATCTTGGTCGTATCACCGATGCCTCCGGAGATATTACCCTTTCGAAATTCGGTGAAACTAAATTTGACACGAATACATTAAGAGAGGTATACGCGGCTCGTTTAGCCGGCGATGCTCACACTCAGGCTGTGAATAGCGGACTAAAGGGTGCCGATAGAGTTTGCGACTTCGCCGACAGAGTCTCCTCTCTTGCCGAAAAATTCGGTCCGAAGATGTCGGAGGCTCTCTTTGACGCCGCCTCCGTACAGGCCCGTGTCATGGCGCGTTCGCTTACAAGGGACACCTCCGCGGGCAACGCCTTGAGAGCGAGAGTGGTGGAGATCGAGAAGAGTGGCACGATGAGCGCCGTTGACAGGTGGAAGGCCGAGCTATTTGCCGAGATTTCGTGGAGGACAGCGTCCGGAGATGTTTTACAAGCCGCCGCCGATAAACTGGACGGAAGACTTAAAGAAAATAAAAATGATATCGCAGGTCTTACCATTAACGAGCGAGGCCTTTTAATGGCGCTGATTGATAGCGCCCTCTACGGAAATTTAAAAGGAACTATCCTTTTTGCCGAGAATAGCGGATATTTGAGAGGTAGTCTGGATGCGACGAAAGAGCACGCCGAGGCTGTCAAGGCCGCGACGGAGCTTAAGCTATCCGGCGGTGTTCGGCTCGGGCGAGAATCTGGGCTCGCGAAACTCGTGGTTACAAAGGCGTTGGAGAGTTTTAGGTTAGGCGTAAGCACAAGGGCTGTGGTTGAACTTTCCTCGTCGTATCGCCAGGCACAGCAGAAACTCGCGCCCATGCAGAAAGACGCCGAAGCGCTGACCTCGGCGGTTATTCGCGAGATGGTAATGAAAGCGTGTGAACGCGCGGGTCTTGATAGTACTGCCGCGGAGAGCTTTATCCGTGGAACTGACACAGCGCGCCGCGCGGAGGTTACGACTGCCCTTAAGGACATGCTTGCCGGAGGGGAGAATATAAGCGGCATATTGGGCGGCCTGCGCGGATTCAGGGAAGGCTCCCAGGACAGGGACTTTAACTCCGGCCGGGTGGCCGAGAACATCATTAAGTTCTGGCTCGAAAAGCCAGGCGCCGACGGAAAATCCTACAAGGATATATATGAGGAAGAGGGTGTTTCCGCCCGCGCCGGAGAGCTTATCTCGGCGTATGACACGGCTCGGCAGGAGACGGCTTCTTTAGAGAGATCACGCAATGAATCCAATCTTCTCGAAGCATTTGGCGGCCGCGGGAGCCTTTTGAGGCAAGACGGTTCCGTCGATGTAGGGCGGACGATGGCGTTTCTCGATACCGCGCTTAAAATGAAGACGTCCGGCGGTGTGGAGCTTGACGCGGGACAGAAGATAGAGCTTATGATGCTCCTCTGCGATATAACCACAGGTATGAATACCGGTACCGGTAAGACATATCCGATAGTGTTAGATGCCATGGCGCGTAAAATAGCCTTAGGCGACGACGCCCGCATACGGATAATAGCGGAGAGTAACTTAGGCCAGTACGCGACGAAGGGCAACGAGAACGACGCCCTCTTCCGTTCCGTCGGGCTTGAGGCGGAAAACCTCAAAGCCAGATGGGACTCTTCTTCCGGAAACCACGAATTAATGACATCCGGAATGCGCGAACTCTTCAATTCATCCGATAAAGTGCTCGTTTCCGATTCGGCGACGATACAGCACCTCGTAAACGAATGGCGTAACAGCGCCGAACTTAAAATAGCCATGCTGAAAGCCAACTGCACTACGATAGACGAATTCCATCAGACTATCCAGTCCAAGATATCAGCGATAGTGGCCGATAACGCCAGGGATTTCAACCCGTCGAAGTTCTCCGAAGACGCCGCCCGCGCTGAAATAGGCGACCGTGTATGGAGCGCGGTTATGAGAGTAGGCGACGGCATAACAGTATATCGCGATAGAGATAAGTTTAATGCCTCGCGCGACAGTAAAGCTTGCATCCTGATAGGTCCCAGAGGCGTCGAGACTATCTCTTACATTGCCGGAGAAAAATTCAAAGAGGCCGGGGTTGACCTGCGCGTCGATAAAGAAGCGGGTGTTATAGACGGCGGCGACCGCTATATGCTTGAGCGAGCGTTATATGTGAAGAACACCGTCTCCATGTCCGATGTCGATAGAGCGCCAGAGGCTACACGCCAGGAAATCCAAAGAGCGGCCAGGGAATGTTTCTACGGCCTCGAGGATGGCACCGGAAAGATAAGGCCGATGGACGAGTCGGGCGAGAGGATGGACAATTCCGTAATAAGCGACGTCTGGACGCAGTATTTTATAATGAAGAAGGAGGGGCTGTCCCCCGAATCTATAAGCGTCAGCGAGACGGCTTACCAGGCCTCAACCGCCATAGCTCTTGCCGGCACGTATTCATTCATGAAGGGCGCCTCCGCCTCCATAGAGATGCTTGGAGTAATGACCGAAGGAAGGCTTGGAAGCGAGATTCGGAATATAAGCGCCGGAGACATCTATAATGCCATAAGCGTAAAGATAATGGAGAAGCTCGCTTCCGGGAAAACGCTTTCTAGCGCTTTACTCACAAGGGATCTGTCGCTTACGCAAGCCGAGCAGATGGTAACATGGATAAAAGCTGAGAAGGCTGAGCACGGTAGTAACCACAGCGTTATATACGGAGACATAACCCTCGACGCCAAAACTGCGGATGCGATGGCCGCTACGCTCAAGGGTGAAGGTTACGCTGTACATATAATAGACAGTCGAAAGGTGATAGACGGTGAAGTGGTAGACCCGACCGCTTTGGCCGAAGGCGCCAAGCAGGGCGACATATTCTTAGTCGCGCGAGCCGGCATGACAGGTTTAAATTATGGAAGGGATCTGGCCAAATGCGCCGACATCGCGGATAGGTTCAACGCCACGATGCTAATAGGAAACGCCGATCTTCTGAAGGCCGACGTATTTACGCAGTTCTTAGGCCGCATCGGCCGTTACGGCGAGAACGCGTCCTATAAGCTGGACATAAACTTCAGCCGTATGGCGGAAAAGATAGGCGAGTTCGCTAAAAGCGATAGCGTAATGAAAGTTTTCATGGATATGGCTCAGCGCTCCGGCCTGACGGATATCCCGACCATCGCGCGTCTTAAAGAAGCGGTTGAGGGCGGCACCGCTAAGGACTGGCTCGGCGCCATGACTTCCGAGATGCGGAGCGATAATCCTTTTAGCGCGGCCGACAAGGCAGGCCTTCTACTCGACGCCATATGCCTGAATAGCTATCTCCACCTTGCCGATTCTGTTTCCAAAGCCGCCGAGCATACCATCTCCGATACGTTAAATACGATGGGCGCTGTCATGTTATTGCGCAATATAATAGAGATGCCCGGAGTGCTCCCGGAAACTAAGGCGATGGCTCAGGCCAAATTAAGGGAGGTTCTGGCATTCAATACCCCTGCCGGTAACCTCGCCCCGAAAGACACTACTTCTGGCGAAGAAGGCCTGGGATACAAGTATTTCAGAGATTCCGTTTCTCAGATGGCAAGACAGACTTACGCGGTGATAGACTATCTTAAAGGCAATGTGAAGGCGAGCGATACCTTAGCGCGCAACATGATTGACTTTACCGAGCGCTCTGTCGATATGATAGCCGATGGTGACAGGACCGGAAAACTGCCGGGCGACTTTGAGAGCAGGATAGCCGATGTAAAGGAAGGCATGACGCTCGGCCGCTCGTCCGATCTTCTCGAGATGTGCGGTGTTTTGAAGAACTTTGCCGGCGACATACTGCCGTCGCATGAGATAACCAACTATGACGCGTTCGGGAGAAAAGATACCGTGGTGAGTATTGCGGATTCCGCGAGGGAAAGTCTCGAACGTGCAGGAAGCGATAAGATAGGGAAGACCAGTTCGGCCGAACTGGTCGATCAGGTCGTAAAGGCTCTTTCGATATCCGATGCCAGGGCGAGGGCTGTGGCGTGGAACGGTTTTGTCACAAGCCAATTTGGCTCCACATCCGCGCAGGCTGTTGCGCTTACCTCGCTCGGCCAGGCCCTCTGCGGTAACGCGGAAGTAACGCTTCAGCAGATGACGGAGCTTGCCTCAAGTTCCGGCAATCTCGACAATAATATTTTAACGCTACTCTATGAGTCTTTGTCTCCATCGGTATTGGCCGGTACGGCGACGGCCATTACAAATATGAACGGCGCTCTTGATTCGTTCAAGGCCGGACCCAACGCCTCCGATTTTAGTAACGTGAACGCGCCGTCCGCTGTGGAAGCGGCCAGGATAATGACGGGTAAGGATCCGTCCGTAGCCGTTACCGGATTTATTCTTGCGCAACTTGCGCCGAAGATTTTCGCGAAATATTCGAGCCTGGGCGAAGTCGCTAAAAATATCGGTAAAGCCAAAATGGCCGATATCCGTAAGCTCGCCGACGCTCTCGGTATCGAGCCTGCGCAGGCTCTCGCGCTTGTCGCGAAAGTCTCCGGCTCCGCGGAAAAATACGCGCTTATTGAAACGGCGGTATCTGATAGAGAATTATTCGCCACCGCTTCCGTAAGCGATGTCATCGCCGCTATCGATGGACGCATGACGATGATGGATTTCGCGCAGAAGTTACGCGCCAACGCCGCCGGCTCTTTTAGCTGGAAGAACCCCGTCGATTGGGCAAAGTATCTCGGTTCCGTTTACGCCCAGAACTTCGCCATAAGGCCGTTCCTCTCGTCGTCTCTTAAGGCATCGGCCGATAACTATTTGAACAAGGTCGAGAATAACCCGCTCGGCACTCTCGTGTCCGATTTGAAAACCGAACTCGAAACCTCCGGCGGCGTATTATCATCCGATAAGGTAGGCCAATTCGCAAAAGCTCACAATACTACGGAAGAGAGGGTCTACGCTCTCATCGGCATTGATTCAAAAGACGAACATGCGATGAAGATATATTCCGCCATCACCCCTGAGATGGCCAGGGCGGCTTCGATTAACCCAAGAATGGATGCTTTTAATATAGCCGGTATAATGGAAAATCTGAGCTCCAAACAGAGCGCAGAAACGTCCGACCACACTGCTTATACCTTGACGGAGATATGCGATGTGTATAATGCCGTGTTCCATACAAAACTCGATGCGGTTGGAATCTCACCGCTTGTTATGGATGCCGCGCAACGGCGGACTCTGCAGAAATATACGGCTTTACCGCAATCCACGCTTGCCGTTGGAGAATATCCGGACGTGGCGTCTTCTGAAGATATGTTGGCCGCGGCGCCTAATATGCCCGAAGCCACGCAGACGTTTACGACAGAAGCCTTGTCATTACCGTATTCATATGCTGTCTCCGAGGGTATTCTTGTGGACCAGGCTGTATCCGGCGAATCATCCGGATTAGAAAAACTACCTTTCCGCGCGCTCGACAGCAATGGAATAATTTCCGGCCACAGGGCGATAGAGGGATCGGTAATACAGGAAGCCATAGACTCTAATCTCCCAATTTATATGTTGGCCATGGGAAAATATAATAGCGCTATAGCCTCCGGTGATTTACAGACAGCCCGTATATCCATAGAGAAAGCCGCTTTTTCATTACAAAGAATAGCCGATGTCGATCCTGAGGCCGCGTTTGCCGATGGGATTATTGTGACGGACAGAATTACAATGCTTGCCTCCATATGGAAAGCCATAGTCATACAGGAGAACATAGATTCTTATAATCTTGCGATTCAGGCAGTTAGAAATAGTCCGATGCCCGGTTCGGTACCATATAATAGCACTGCCGCCGATTGTCTTGATGAGGCCATACGGTCGTTAAAAGCGATAGAGGCCGTCGATCCTTCGGCTGTTACCTTTGGCGGAGTCTCACTGGCGGAGCATATAGCAAAGCTCGCGGCGGCCAGGGCTTCTATGCAGGAGATGACTACCACCGCTACGACGGAGATTCCGCAGATGCCGAGACAGCCTTTCTCTGCGGAAAACGAGGAACCGCAAAGATTAGAATTACCAGGTGCGCCCGATAACGTTTCGGCGCAAGCTTTACAACAGAGAACGCCGGTCGTTGTGCGGCCTAAGGTTGCTGCCTCTTTATCCGGAATGGTCAGCGAAAAAATGACCTACCTTGATAGAATAGCTGTGGCGGAAAGGATGCAGGGCCGCGCCGCTCTCGCGGATCATCGCGCGCGAGAAATCGAGGTATTGCAATTTATATTAGATAATGATCTGGTCCAACACCCCGATGAAGATAATGAAACTTATTTCGGAAGGGTCATCGACCTGGTTATTGATTTGCAAAGAAGTAATTCGGATGGTTCGCGTAGTAAAGAGATCGAGATTGCCCGTGAAGTTAAAGACCTGCTCACTCCGTTGTACGACGCAGAGAAACCCGAAGCGACAGATTTATTTGAAGAGGCCTTCTTAAATAATTTGGATAGCTTGGCCAAGCAAGCCATTAAAGCCGAGCAGATTATTAGTAAGCCCGGTGTTGATAATGACAGGCGAGGCATTGTCGTACAGCCGATGACGGCGGCGTTCGGCGCTACCTCAACACTTACAGCGGCAGGCGCATTGAGTTATACAGGAATGCCCGTTACGGACATTCTTACTATAGGCGCTATCGGCGCCGGTATGCTTGCAGGCATCGCCACGGCAAGTTATGTAACCCGCGTTATCTGGTCACGTCTATCCGGCTTGACTGAAAAGTCCGAACAGAATAAAAGCCGGGCAGATTTAAGTTCGCCGGCACAAGCCGATCTTGGAAGCGGCATTGTGTCAAAAACGTCTGAAGGCATTCCATCCGAGACCGCCTCGCCCGAAGAAAGATTCCCGACTCCTTACGAGAGCGGGGTTATGCAACATGCGGAGTGGCTGACTACTGTAGAGCGCGCTCAGTCCGCCGGACTGCCCGCCCCCCGTGAAATCATCCCGGCTAACGCGTCTCCAGTCGAAACTGAGGCACTGCGATCCACGGTTATCGACGCCCTCGCCCAGCCAATGACTACCTCGCCCGTCATGACCGGCGCCAGTCTCCTGGCGCCCCAGGTACACTTCGGCACCCTCGGCGCCATGAACACGTGCGTAACTCAGATAGCCGAGGCAAAAGGCATAGCCACAGAAGACAGTATCGTGATGCTCGCCGCCTTCAGCTTAGCCTCGGAAGGCAGGCTCCGTGACGGCCAGAAGGTAACGCTTAAGTTCGGCGATTCTGTAGAATATACGATCGAAAGAACATCCTCCGCGATAACGGTTACAGATATCGAAGGTAATGTAATAGCCAATATCGCCGATACCAACCTCGACCTATTAAGCATAATCGCAGGCTATCTGCCGAATGGCAAGAATATCGCCTCCAATATATCGGATAAACTTAAATCTAACGGCCTCGATAAGCTCCACTACGAGGTAAGTGCCACCGTTTATGAATCTGCCAAGCCCGGCGAGATCGTATTAAGCGATATAGCAACGATAACGATAGATCCTAAGACAGGGGAAATAAACGACAGAAGCTCGACCAAGACCGAGCGCACAGACTTAGGTAGGAT
>JAQVUX010000019.1 GCA_028699255.1 Candidatus Omnitrophota bacterium
TCCGGGCAGATTTCTAAGGTTTTATTGCCCATAATATCCCCGCGTCTTCTACGCGCAGAAGTCTTATATAGGTTTTGTTTCCCGGTATCCGCAACGAGTACAAACCATCATATTTACGAATTTTCTAGGTGGCATAGATGAACGCACTTTACTACTAAAATGTAACGGACTACCGCAACGCGGGCAATACGAATATCCCATACGGGTTATTTACAGAGAATATTTATATCTGTAATGTGGCACTTCGCTACCCGCGCCGCGCCGGTGTGGTTTATCTCTACCGATACCTTATAATCGTAATGCTCTGTTACCCCGTAGGCCGGGAGGGTAGGCCGGGGGGGGCGTTCTTCCGGTATTGTAGAATTGCTACTTAGCCATAAGAAGGTAATAGCAACCATCCCCACCCAGATAAATAGGCCTATTAGGTAGTGGTTCATGGTTTCCCTTCCCGTAATTTTTTTAGGTCTGATGCGCGAAGTAGATAATTCCACCCCCCGTTAATGGGGTCGTCGTACCGTTCTAGCAATTCTTCCAATTCGTCTAAAATCTTTTCTCTAATCTCTAGGCCGGTTGTCCCTGATTCTTTTACTAACTTTAAAGCGTCATTCTTACAGATTTGGCAATAAACTAACGGTAGGTTATGGTCTGGGCATACAATCTTTTCTAGGCCTTTTTCTACCGCCGTTGCGACCGCGACGGAAAAGGCGCTTTTACCTAATACTTCCCGGGCGCGTTCATCCTTTCTAATTTCCCCTTCCAATAGATTAAGTAATGTTTTAACCCCTTCTTCCCTAAAAGGATTCGATAGCCCTACAATCCGTAATTTCAGGTCTTCTATTTCCGTTGCCATGTACTTACCTTTTTCGCTTTTCTTTATAATAGTTTCGCATTTCTTTAAGCGCGTCGCTCATTTCCCCGAGTACCGCTAGGTGCTTCTTTATGTTCATGTCGTAAAGATTAAGGCGCTTATCGTATTCCGAATACCCCCGTTCTACCCGTATCAATCGCATAGGCATTTCTAGTAAGGCCTGTTCGTAGATAATGTCGTTCGTTTCTATTTCTAGCGCCCCCTTGCTTCTATCCACCCATGCCGCCGCGCCCGCCTGCATTTCCCCGGTTATCGTGGCCGCCGGGCGGTTTAGATTTATCTTAAATACCGTACCTTCGCTTACCTGTTTATCTATTTCTTCCGCCGTATCTGCGGCTAAATGTTGCGAAATAACCCGGGGGTTCATGAGGTCGAGGCGGTAGCCATGCCGCCCCAGATAAGAAACTACGGCCACCATGCCCCGGGTAGCAAATTCTACTAGCGCCCGGTTAAAGCCCATGTTGCGCGGTATGTCGGTACTGTGGAAGTGGATTATAGCGCTCTGGGTTGTTATTTCTAGGGTGGCCTTAGTTGGTAAGTCTAGGTTATAATACTCCTTTACCCAATTATTTATTTCTACTTTCTTCGAGGTTAAAACCATCTTTCCTTTTTGCAGAATTGGTATTTTAATCTTAAAATCATGAAGCCGTATCACATCTGAAATAAGGGGTTTTTTTTGGGACTTTAAACCGTCTGTTTTACCTCGGAGTTTAAACCGTCCATTCATAGGTAGTGAGAACCCCACGTTACACCGTTTAAAGGCCACATCTTTTAAGTTGTAAAACTTAGGGCATTTCCCGTAAGATTCTAACCGGCCTTCTTTTTCTAAGCGCTTTAAATGTTTAAGTATTAACGTCGTAGAAACGTTTAAGACGTTCGCTATTTTAGATGGGTACAACCCTTCCCCCACTAGCGCCATTATCCTTTTTTCTATTTCGTAATTTCTTGCGGCCACACATACCAACCCCGGGACTTTAAACCGTCAGTTTAAACCGTCTGGGATTATCCTATAAGGTTTATAATCCTGCTTGTGTTTGGTGTTGTTTGTTTGCATACGACCGGCGATAGGTTTAAATAATGTTTGTATCTAGTTATGTACATGGCAACGACAAAGGTTAGGGAAGAAGCGCGGCGCTATGTCTGCGGGGGCAACCTTCGCAACGCATTAGAAAGGGCTAACCCGGGCGTATCCCGCGAAGCGGTGGATTATATCGTAGAATCGGTCTTAATCTACCGGAAGTGGTAACATGGCATACACTACCGAAGAACGCCCGGGCATGTCTGATTCTTACGCCGATAGCCTAACCGATGAAGAAATAGCGAAGAAAGAAGCAGAAGAAGAAGCCCATACCCGCGATACTACTATATTCGCAATCGCCGAACTAGGGCTTACCCACGAAGGCGTAGGGGGGTATAAGGGTTGGGGCGGCGGGGATTCTCGCCCCGGTACAGGGCTTCGCGCCCCCGGTATGCCGCTTTACGATACGCGCTATACCGCTAGGCTTGCGGTCTTGAAGAACTTAGAAGCGCGGGGGCTTCTTTCCGGGGTTGCCGGAAACGTTAAAACCGGCTATTCCTTCGCGGTAACTGACGCGGGGAGGTCTTACGCCGCCGCTATGCGGGCGCAGGGGTGGGGGGTTTATCGTATTCAAATGCAACTTAACCCGTATGATTCTTTTATTTACCGGTCTATGGGGGTATGTAAGAACCCTGTAACCGATTACCGGGTATATCCGAAGTACGGATACGAACTAATAAAAAAACCGAACTCGGCTACGGGGGGGGTCTAAATATGTCTTTCGGACGAAGGAAAGGGGTATGTTGGTATTGTAAGGGTAAAAGCGGCCAAAACGCCGCAGGAATGTACCCTAGCGGAAAGGGCGGCCACCGGGCGTGTATCTCTTGCATTAAGGTAGAACATGCCGCGTTTGTGGCTAAGATAAGGAGGTAATACCCTATGAAAAATATACAGACCGTAAAATCTAATGGGGAAACTACGGAAATACCTATAAGGAAATTGCCTAAACTAAGGTTGAATTTTTACGAGGCAAAGGCAATCTATAACAATAATACAGATTGCGAACTTCCCGTAGTTGGGCGGCTTTATTGGGTTAAGCCTGAAAAAGTGCTGTGGCTATACTCTACTTCTAACGAAGAAAGTTACGAAGGCCACCAAACCCAATTCGGGATAGATATTAACGGGGTCGTGTGGTGGGGGTACTTCTCACATTGTTCTTGTTATTCGTATGATGAATACGACGGTAGCGTAAAGGAGTTCGTACCCGAAGATTTTAAGTGCTACGAACTTACCGAAGTCGCGCCGGACATATTACTTATCCTAGCAGAACGAATAAAGAAACTAAATAAGGTTAGCAAACGGGGGGTTAAACATGGCGCATGAAAAGGCGGTATATTTCGAAGGCGCGGTTTTGGTAGTCGGGAATAGCCTAATGGTTACAATCCCGAAGCCGAACGCGGATTACTTGGGTATCATGGGGGGGGACACAATCGAAGCCCGGATTACGAAGGTACGAAGCCGGAGGACTAGACCATGATGCCCGGCAGGGAATACAACGAAGTGCGCTTTTGCTCTGATTGCGGGCGGCGTATGGTCTGGGATGATAGTAGTAAGGGCGGGCTAATATGCCCTAGCCCTACTTGCGGAAAGTAAGTATATGGGGGTTAGATACCATGAAAGCGAAACTTGAAATAAACGGCAATAAAGTGGAAGTGGAAGGAAGCCCGGCAGAAATCCGGGGCGTACTTGGGTTCGATTCCCTATGCGGGCATACCGCGCAGGAAGACCCGGGGAAGGATGAATTACCGAAACTTAGCCCGGCGCAGAAACGCGCTTATGTGGCTAGGCGCGGGGCGGGCAGGGTAGCGAAGTATAACCTTACAACTGCCGGGAAGCGAAGGAAGGTAATTAATTGGGTACATTTTATAGGCCGCCCGCTAAAAAAGGAAATACAGGAACGCTACGATAATGCTAGCGGGTCTGAACATGAACGCAGGAATATAGTAGTTGATGAACTAGCCGAACTCGCATATTCTAAAGGCGCGGGGATTAACGCGGCGGGTTTCTCTAAATCTCGGCTACGAAGGATTATCCGTTGCCACATCACTAGCGCGATTGGGCTTATTCCGCCCGGGGGGGTGGCCTCCCCGGGCAAAACTGCCCCTAAAAATGGTGGTAGCGAATGACCCCAGAGGCTAAAACGCCACCCAGACCGCTTAACCCGTATCGTACTATGTTTTCCACTTTGTTTTATTTACTTGGCGGGATTGCGGGCGCTAGCGGTATAATAGTTTCCGGCCTGCTCTCCATCTTGTACGCGGGCGGGTACGATATTGACGGGTCGCGGATAATTGGGGGATTGTTCGGGGCGGTAGGGGTTGCTATAATCGGGTGCGGCCTCGGGTATGTATTCGAAGAAGGGAATAAGGGTTAGTGGAAGTACGGGGGGTGTCCCTATGGTTAGCAACATACAGAAAGCGGCGATATACTGCGTTAAACACGGCCACGCGGCCTACGGGTACGGGTGTTTCGGGTATGTTTATTGCGGTAGGTGTGGCGAACAGGTAGGCGACCGGCTAGGTAGCATATTCCCGCAGGCCGAACGCTTCGCAGACGTAGCATGTAAAACTAAGAAATGTAAGTATTGCGAAGCGGTTATTAAGTCCCTGACCGCCCGGGACAGGAAGATATACGCGAGGCTAAAAGAAATGGAATTACCGGACGCTGAAAAGGCGATAAAAGGCATAAAGTTCTAGGTGTTCTTATGGTGGATATTGGCGACCTTATAGGAAGTTTGTTTATGCTCTTTGTTATTTGTATTTTTGTAGCCGTACTTAGCGGGGCGTTTATTACTTTCGGGAATATGGCCGATGGTTGCGCTACGGACAGTATCGCTAGGGTAAGTTACGGCGGGTGGGTTTGGAAGACGTGGCGGGTAGAACTGACTAACGACCACCCTATAAGCGATGGTAGCGGCGGAGTAATCGCCCAACGCTACGGGGCGGTTAATGACCCGGAATTACTTAAACGCTTGCAGGAATACGCCGATTCGGGCGAACGGGTTAGGGTCTGCTACCATTCTGAATTATTCGTTTATAATTGGGAATACTCGGACGCGGAAGTAATTTATTCCGTTAATACGGTGGGTGGCTAATATGCAGGAAGAACAACGGAAATTAGTACGAATGATAATGGAAATGAACCGGGAATACGCGCTAGCGCCCGATACCGAACGGGGGTTTAAGCGCGAAGGGCATAAGGAAAGGGTAGAAGCGTTCGTAAGGGTCTTTAACGGCCAACCGCAGTTAGTTTTCTTCTACGGGAAGACGCGCTATACCTTTAACTTCGTAACCCGGGGCGAACAGAACCCTACCGCCGCGCTTATGTCCATTCTCGGGTATAGGGGCATAGATTCGATACCGTCCGAAATTCTACACGAATATTTTACGAAGGAAACAATAGACATGCGCCGGGAAATGCTGAAACTACGGGGTGTTTAATATGCGGTTGGAACTTAAAATAGACCTGACGAAAGAACAGGAAGCAGACATAGCCCTATTTAAGCGGGCGTTTTATAACGTGGGGGTAAAGGTATTTAAGTTTTATTCCGGGGGGTTTGTGCTATCTGACGAATCCGATATAGTGGCTATAACTAACCGGCCTAGTATGCTCGATAAAAAGACTAACGACGGGAATACCGATAGCATGATTAGCGAGGAAGTAACCATTAAAATACGCCCGTTCATAGGCCGGGTTATTTCATTTAGAAGAAACGCGAACGAACCGTTTTTTTTAGAACTCGCTAGCGGGTTATTCTTGGTTGTCGCGCCGTATGCTAAGTCTAGGGGATGATGATATGGATACCATGATAGTCATTATAGACTTAGAACCTATCGGATTCGGAATGTTTGCCCTAGCCGCCGCTTGGGGGTTTAGGGCGTTCTTGGGTAAATGAGGGATAGCATGGCCGAATACTGCCGTAAATGCCTTCTTAGGTATATGGGGGTTAGTGCCGAAGCGTACCCGGAATGGTGTTGCGAACGCTATAACGGAATCTGCGAGGGGTGCGGGTTTGAATACCTGATAGAAAAGGGGGTAGTCTAATGCGTTCTAAGCGCGAAGTAGTAAAGCAGTTTAACGAAATACATGCCGCATTTAAGCGCGGGGACGTTAATTTTAGGTACTTTAAGGCCTATACTGCCGCGCTTGAATGGGTGCTAGAAATGGAATAAGGGGGATAACATGCGCGATAAACGACGGATTAAACGGATACTTGCGAAGATAAGGAAGGTATGGGAAGCCTACCCGGACATGCGGCTAGGGCAACTTCTAAACAATTTCGCATGGGACGAAGCGCGGGGGATTTTTTACAGGGAAGACGACGAAACCGAAGCCAACCTTAACAGTAGCATGATAGATTTAGGGCTTCGGAAAGGCGGGGCATTACGAAGCGGTAAGAAGTAATTAGAAGCCCTTAGAACTAGATATTTTATTCTTAGGAATCCTTCTATTTTTCCCCATCCACTTAGCCGCGCCGTAGGTCGTGTGGTGTATATCCTTACTTCCGCTAGTGTCTAAAGGCATGTCGTCCTTGTACTTCGAATACCGGCTTTTGTCTTTGAAAAGGTTTAAGGCCATATTCTCCCCCTACATAATCCGCATTACTTCCCCTTTCTTTGCCCTCTTTTGCCAATCCGCCGCGCCTATCTTGTCCCCCTTTTCCATCAGACCCGCTAGGGATTTATCGTATGAAATATCGGGGAGTTCGCCCGGGCGTAATTTCTTGGAAGCCATGCGCTTTATTCGGCCTTAGTATTTATTAAGGTTAGGGTTCGTAGTCTTCCACTATATAGGTTATCGTCTTCCCATCTACTCCCATGTCCTTGCTAACGTCGTTAATTATGAAGTGGATTATCTTTTTCTCAGGCATTAGCGACCCTAAATGATATTCCTTCCCGCCTATCTTTACCGATTGGCCGGTTAAATCCATGATGGGGTAGGTAAATTCGGCTTCGTTGGGCTTCGGGAAACTGTACTTTATCCCGGCTTCTGCTATGTTCGCCATCATGGTTAGGCGCTCTTTAAACTGCCGGTTCGCCCGGTTAAACAGGTGGTCGCGCATGGCCTTAACCGCACCGTTGCGGAGTTCTAGGAAATTAACGTTAAGATAGCCCTTGTGGTCTTCGGTTAGCGGTTCTTGGAAGATGAAGGTTATACGCCGGAATTTCATTTACGCACCTTGTAGTCTGGGTAAGTTACCCCCGTTTCTTTATCTACTTCCTTCGCTACCTTCTCGAATACTAGGACGTAGAATAGGTCGGTGTCGTCGAATTTGCCGTAGAAACTTTCGAAGATAGCGTACCAATCCTTCTTATCCGTTCGCCCTGTATCCACCGCCTTTAATTCGTCTGGGATTCTAGCGTATTGGTACAGTAACGCCGATACTAACCGGGCGTTAAAAAGGACGGTATCGTTATGTACGACGTTAAAGACCGTACCTATTTTCGAACCGTAATAATCTTCTTCTAGGGATTTGGATTTACGGATAGTCGTAAATACCCGGTTCGCTAGTTTCCCATTCCAATTTTTCGTAAATCTAATGGCTTTCATGCGATAGCCCCCTTTCCGGGTCGTCCCGGTCTGCGATAAGCGTTTTAAGGCGCTCGATTTTTTCCTGTCGTATCCGGTCGAACTCCGCCGGTGTCCCTAGCATCATTATACCTTGTTCTACCATTATAGAAACGTCGGCTAGTTCTTCCATAGCCTTTAAGCGCCATACCCCGTTATGCTCGTACCGTTGGTATTTCGATATGGCCTTAATGAGTTCGGCACATTCTTCTATTACCATGTTTAATTGTTTGTTCGCGCCCCATTTCTCGATAGCCGCCTTACAGGTATCTTTCATATATTCGCCCCTACACATTCTACCGGGCTAGGTTCTGGGTGTTTGCACTTGCAGAACCGCCCTTTTTCGTCCGGGTAGCCGCACCCCATATCCTTACCCTCCTTAACGTACCGGATTAGGTGGGACGGCTTGCCGTACCATAGGTTTAGTTTATGGCCGCAGTTATGGCACTCGGGGTTATTTCCCATCTTCCCCCTCCTTTAAGTACGCCCTGTGCCGCCTAGAACCGCATTTAGGGCATTTATCTACGCCCTTTTCGTTACGGCTTTTGCAGTTGAGGCAATAGTTAAATTGGTGTGTTTCGTTCATTCTATCGAACCTTCCGTAAGGAAGCAGGAAGCGTACTTATCTTGGAATAGGGTAATTAATTCCGATACCATCTTTCCCACTTCGGCGTTAAATGCCTTCGCCTGTTCTTCGTTTTCTATCCCGGCGCTCTTTAGCAGAATCGGCAGGATAAATAGTTTCTTGTCGTCTGCGGTCTTCGCCGTAAAAATCATATAACTAGATAACTGCGGGATAGCCCCCCCGGGTATCTGCCGGGTTTGCGTAAGGTAATACGCCTTATTAACCTTGTCTTCCCGAAGATGCGCTACAAAGTCGTCCAATCTTACTAGGTTTGTTTTCATGGTTTTACCCCTTAATCTTTCGGTATTCCTACGTCCCATCTTTCCTTACCGCACTCACACGTTAATTTTACTATGACGTAGGAAAAATCTATCAATTCGTATATGTCTTGCACCGTATAATTACATTCGTGTTTCTTGTCTTCTGCCATAGCATTACCCCTTACCTTCGTTTTCTATCCAATAGTCTAGTATCTTCGTAAAGAAGGCCGCACTACATACGTCCTTTTCCTGCGCTACGGAATAGCGAAGTTTCGCCTTTATGAAGCGTGGAAGGTCTTTATCCGCTATTCCTAGCGTAGTTGCCATATTACCCCTCGAAACAGGTTATTTTTAGGCGTTCTAATGCCTCGCGTAATACCGCGTGTAACTTAAAAATATCCTCCGGCTTTCCTATCAGTTGCGTAGGGTCGAAATAGTACGGCCTAAATTCTTCGAATTTCGGCACTAAGTCCTTTAAGTCCGTCCTGCCTTCTAGTTTCGGGTATAACTCCCCCCATAGGGAAGTAAGGCGGGCGATATAGGCGTACGCTGTATTATGGTTCGTTTCCCCCAGAAGGACGCTACCCCTAAATTCTTCCGAAATAACTAGTAT
>JAQVUX010000020.1 GCA_028699255.1 Candidatus Omnitrophota bacterium
TTCGTGCATTCCCAGGGTATCGTTCCGCCGAACCCCACAGCAGAAGACATATACGGCCTATTGTAATACTTACCGTATATCTCCGGCATCCCTGCAATAGCATCATAGGGCAAGCCAGATCTATAGAACCCCCCACGATAACGAACTGCGCCTTTGTGTCCGCACTGAAGGCAGGTTACGTCCTTCCGCACCTTATATAAAGGCTCGCTGTCGGTGTTCTCTTTTATGCGCTCCACGATCTGACAGGGATTGTTGCCTTTTCTCTTAGGACATCTCTGGTTCGTTATCTTGCAAAAGTCCCGGTTCTTTGCCTCGCATGTGGTTTTGAATTCACAATCGTTCACTTCACACCGTCCTTTTCCTTCGCGGTTTTGTATTTCCAGCCTTTCAATATCCTCAAGTCAAGGCCCAACGATGTTACCGCATGATTGACGGTATAGCACTTTAGATAGTCATGTGTCCTGTTGGTCTTTAATCTGTCATCCCATACAGGAGTATCAAATGCGACGCACCAGCATCCATCCGAAAACTCTACCGTTCCCATTGCAACGCCGGGGCTTACCTTGCTTCCTCTATGCTCATAATAGGAAACACGAACCCGGTCTTTCCCATATATCACCCGGCCATTAGCATCTTTGAATTCGGTATCAAGCATAACAAGAAAGTTTGAATACTCGATATCGTCATCAATCGGGGTCCATATCTCGCATTCGTCCTTGTCCCGGTAGTAAAGAAGGATGTTCCCCTGGGAATCAATGGCAAAAGTTCCTCCGGTGTTCTCCCGTCCTGTTTCCCGCTTAATAAATCCCCTCATATCATCGTCCGGGAAGTATAAGGTTTCATCTCTTAGGTCCAATACTCTGAATTTCATCATTCACCTTCCTTTTTAAGAGCCTTCGCCTTTTCCAAGAGCGCATCCATGATACCCCTTCGGCAATCGGGGCAATCTATCTCTTCCAAGTCAAGCATTGGAACTGGGTTTGCATTGAAGAACAAGTCACCTCCGTATCGCCCGAAGAATTCAACAGTATGGGTGCTGCCCAAAGCAAAAAGCTTCTGACAGCACGATATGATGCAGATAGTCTTGCCTCCCGAAAGAAACACCTTCGCTATGGCGTGAATCGGTCCATCCTTCTCCTTGAAGGCATAATACTTGTTGCCTACCATAACAACCTTGTCCGGCCTTCCTTCCCGTTGTTGCTTTAACCAGTCCATCACAACATCTCCTCCGGCCATTCCTGTATGGGAAAGAACGCATACAGCGGGCTTTTGACAAACAAAGGGATTTTACGATAGGACGTTGCCGTTATAATGTTCCTTACCCATTTATCCTCCGGAGGCTTCGCCCCCTTACCCGACTGTTGTCCTACTATCACCCAATCTATCCCGTCCCAATCAACATAGGGTGTAACATCGCCAAGTAAAGGCTCGATACTCAGAAACTTGAAGTTGTCCAGAATTGCCGTGTTCAACGTTTCGCTTCTGGCGTGAGCCGTCTCGGGATGGTCTATCGATGTTCCTATCCAGCAGTTGCCGGGAAGCTTCGGATAATCGTAAAGCCTCTCCGGATTTTTCGTTAATAGCTGAAAGATATGCCGAGGACATTCCCGCATACGCTCTATTACCTGATCTATCCACTCATTGGGAACGGCATTTCCGAACATATCACCCGTGCTGCAGACGAATATTTTTGAAGGTGTCCGTAGCTTCTCCGGCTCATTGAGCCTTTCAGGATGAAACGTAGGCTTGAATCCGTATTGATAGCCTTTCGTTCCTGCGAACCTGTCTGCTATCTTTTTGGCATAACAATAATGGCACATCCTCGGGTTTTCTTCCGTTCCTCCCGGTCCATAACAACCTGTGATCGGCGTCCAGGTCATGTTTGTCCACTGTATGCCATCTTTGCCATTTCTCTTCTGCTTGTTCATACCGCTCCCCCCATCTTATCTGTTAGCTCTTACATTTTCCGACAATATAAACTTGATTGCCATTGCAGCCAACTGAATCGCTTCTTCTTCCGCCGTCGAATACCCATTTTCTGTAACCCTATTGGCCTTTATCTCATCCTTTAATTCTTCCCATTCCTCAAGGATAACGCCCATAGCTTCATGCGAACTGTTAAACAGTGGATATTTCCTGTTGGCCGATCTTAACTCGGAAACCACACTCCTGACAATATCGGCTATGGCCTCCTCTATGGCGGCAGCATTCTCCCCCGTGACTTTTATCATTTGTTGCCGCCCTCCTTCTTGTCTTTCTTCTTCGGCTCCGCCGTCCTCTGGTGTAATTCAATCTCTTGCGGTCTTGTCAGAAAATCTTGATTCTGCTGAAACAAATCTGCTTCCCCCTTCCTATATACAACAACGTCTTTAGTTACCATATCAGCCAGGGTAAAAGTGTCATTGTAACCTTCGTCTGCTATAAACTCGAAAGCTCTTTTCCCTTTTATCCCGACAGTGCCTATCCGTCTTATGGTGTTGCCATTGTCTTCAACCTCAACACCTATCCGCTCGCCGGTCTTTAACTCGTCATACTCGCATATGGATGTAAATGTCCGGTTACGGCTCTTTATCTCGAATTCCGTAACAAACATTTTTTCCCTCTTCCATCGCTATGCCGCGACGTTTGTTCCTTACATGTCCGTTTACGGTGCTGCTCTTATAGGCATAACGGATGCTTCTGCACTTACGACAATATATATCCCGGCCATCTGCTCTTTTCTTATCCTTCGAGAACTCTTTCAACACCTTGCTTGCTTTGCATGATCTGCAAACCTTCTCCTGTGCCTTTCGTCCCACTTCTTACCTTCCTACAATCCTGGAAACGTCTGCTCTTCTATGACCGGACGGCTTATACGGCGAAAGAGCCGAGTTTCGTATGATCTATTCCCCCTATACTCCGTAACCTTTCCCGCCACAAACATTCCCGATACTTCGATGTAAAAGAATATCCGTTTCTTCCGTTCTTCCGCCGAAAGGCGTTTCAGGTTCGTATGCGTCGCTCTTCGGGTTATCTCATCGAATAGGTTATCGTCTTCCCATCCGATAATTTCCCGTCCTGCTTCCCGAATAACCTGATCTGCTATTTCGGCTACCGTCTTTCGCATCTCCCACCCTCTCTGCTACCTTGCGGCACTCGCTACAGGTTACATCTGATAACCGGCCATCAAACAAGCTAGATTCCGGACCAGTGGCACCGCAACTGCCTGTCACTTTGCCTTGATATACCGGCCAATACCTTACAGCGTCATGCTTATGGACCTTTACTTTGTCACGAAAAAGCTTCATCCCTTGACTGGCTCCTCTTTCAATCCGTTACATTTTGTCACGGATTCTTTCTTTGCGTCTTCGATAATCCAGTTTTCTGGTGAAGGGTCATGCTCCCGGAGAAGCGCAGCAAGGGTTCCTTTAGCATATCCACACCATACCCGCCAGTTTACATTCTTTTCCCCGTAATCATAGCTTTTGCTTACCCCGTATCGTTCTGCTTCCCCCCGAGTAAGCCATATGCTTTCTGTCCTCCAGAAACAGTCCATGTATCCTTCTGACATTAAACGGTCATCGTCGATGGAAGAGTTGTTTTCAAAAAACTCTTCCCGCTCGTCTTCGCTCATCTCCTCGAACTTTTCCGGGGTGATGTCCCACAACGCACCTTCGCTATCGTTATAATAATAAAGATCGCGGCACGCTTCATCTTTCATATAAACAACTCTTACCTGAAAGAAGTATATAGGGTCTAGCGTAGCTTCAGCACTTCTCCTGCCCGGTAAAGCGGTTTTCGTGTCTGTCATTGGTCAATCCCTCCAAAGTCCGGTATTTTATCCACGTTCTGCAATTCAAAGTGAAAGTCTATCATTTCATCGACTGCTATCTTCCCCTGCGGGGCTTCTTTCTGGTTATCGGCTACTTTTCTTTCTATTGCCCTCATACCTTCTATAAGCAAGAGAGCAATTTCGTTCCCCTTGCCCGACACACTGAACTGATTTCCTCCGCCGCAACACGGGCAGAAGGCTACCAATGCAGTTAAGCGTATGTCTTCCCGCAATTGAAACGCAGCTACCTTTTTCAGCATCTCAGTGTCTAAGCTTATAGGGAACCCGCATCCTCTACAGCGCCATTCTTGAACGGCAGGCTTGTCTTTTGAAAGCTTCTTATTCCGCAAGTAGATATAGAAGTATGCCGCGTAAACACTCACACAAACGCCAAACATGAAGGATGTAAAATCACGCAAGCCCATTTTTAGCCGCCTGCAGCATCACGTATTCAATTATTCCCTCTTCGAGTTCTTCTTTGGGAGCTTTTCTGACAATTTGTTCCGCCTCTTCAGGCGTTATGCTTGATTTTCCCTGTAGAATAGAAAATATCATCCATCTCATATTACCGTTCCCCCATCCGGTTTTTTTATAGGCGAGGCAGGACGGCTCCGGTGTAGAGCCTTTATGCAAGCAGGCTTTGATTGGTTATCCCATTGGATTGGTTGTACCCTTTGGGAGTGTTCCTGCCTCGCCGTATCGTAACGGGACAGACCGCATTCAGTCCCTTTAACGATCTAAGTTTACCGATACATACTGTTTGATAATTACTTTTATTTCCTCAATGCTTTTGCCTTCCCTAAAGGCTATGATTTTCAAGAGCGTATCCCTGGATATCTTCGCGGCTGGCAATAATTCGTAATGGCAACGCCCGCATAACTGAATAAGGTTTTCCGGTATATCCGGTCCGCCTTTACCTCTTGTTACCACGTGATGCGGTTCACCATGCGCCTTTGCCCCACAAAGCTCGCAATACGGCTTCCGCACCTTATCAATGGTTGCCTGTGATTTTATTCTCTTTTGTTTCTGTAATACAGGCATCAAACGCTCCTATCATTTGGCCGTCTCTCCCGGCCAAGTCAAGCCTATGTCTTACCACCGTGCCATACTCACAATTTCAATTCAACCTTACACCAGCGGCTTTCCCGGCTGCCGCCCCATAGACGGCTCATTATCTTTAGCTCTTCTGCTTTGATATTCACAGGTAAGGGAGCGGGCCGGACTCGAACCGACACCACCCAAACATTCAAGTATTTTACCAAATGACCAACGCTTTTACCCGTTGTTATCCGCTCCCAAGTGTCCGCCCGTGGCTCGCAGGCGGACATATTGATTTACAGTTGCTCAACCTTTCGGAAGGCAAAACGTTAAGGATTTTTCCCCAACGAACCTACATTCAGACTTAACTGCACGGCTGCGCCGAAAGTCTGTAACCCCTTACACCACAGACCATGCCGCTCTACAATAGCCGAGAACTCCTCAAGATCATGCGGGATAATATACGGCTCATTCTTGTCATTATCCCACCCGCAGTGACACAATTCGTGATCGATTATCGCCTTGTGCATCTTATCGTCAACTGTCATCCACACGTCTTGTGCAACTTCAATTATGAAGTCAATCCCGGCGAGGTATCGCATTATCGCCCCGGACTTAATCGCCCGTGCAGCGACTGTCCTTCCCTTGCTGCTCATATGCTTTTCGCGAAAGATAGCCTTGATTCTCGCATTGGCCAGGTGTGTATGGTGAATCCGTATACCTTCGGCAATAAACGGCATTACTTCTTTGTCTGCGTCAGTATATCCTACCTTCAATTCCTTCCCCCCTTTCCGCAAAAGCGATGTTCAAATCACCTGACGGTTATCACGCCGGACTCGGTATCAATTTGCACATCGCATTCATCAAAGTTTATGTCTTTTCCCGCTTCCGAAGAAAGGACAATCGCCCGAATAAGCTCACCGCCGATCTTCTCCTCTTTATCGATGGCCTTATTCATCTCATGCAAGCTCTTTCTGGCCTTGTCCATCTTTTCCATAAAGTCATCGTATTTCTTTCCTGCCTGTCCACGTTGACCATACATCTGGCCAAGCTTACCCTCATACTCCTTAACCTTCTCCAGTTGAGAAGGAGTAAGCTTGATGACTACCCCCGGCTTCATTTCCACTACATTACTCTCCACTTCTAAAAACCTTCCTTTCTTTCTTATCCGGCCAGGATACCAGTTCCCCGTTGTTTATATCCAGCCGCCACTTTCCGCCATTGTCATTCTCGGTGTAATAATATATCCCTTCTCCACAGAAGAAGAAAAATATGTCTTGCCCCTCATAAATACGGGCGATATTCGTAGCATATTTGTAGTCAGCTTCCATGCCAGAAGTGGGCGGCTCCGCCATTGGCTTATCTTTCGCAATGTTTACTATGCACTGGTGAAACGTCCATATCTCTTCGCATCTTTCCATCAACATTTGTCCGGCTTCCATGCCGGCCTTCCTCTGTGCCGGGTCCGTATCGCTTAACATTGAGCCATAAAAAAGATGAGGAGCTACCGGATATTGAGTTGCATGGCCGTCTTCAAGCCCACGCAAAAACACGAACAGGCAGTGCGCCTTTGCGTGCTCAAGGTTCATCGTCTTTCCTTGAAACTTAGAACATACGTAGATACCTTTCACTTCTTCCCCCTAAGAACGGTCAAGCTCTTTTTTCCTGATGTCCATAACCTTCTTGGCCGCATTATACAACCCGTCAAGGGCTGTCATTCTTCCGTCTATCTTTCGGTATACCGCTTTCCTGTATATGGATAGCAACTCTACCGGAGCCCCTGCTTTCTCAGCAGTGGCCGCTCTAACGTCTACTGTTAACTTAGATTGCGTTATGTCAGATCGCGCATCATTGATACGATCTTTCTGGATAAACTTCGCTACCTCATATTCCAGATTGGCTTCTGCAAGAAGATCGCTTATCGAAAACATCTGCGCCGGAATCCATATCGCCAGCCACTCAAGATAAGGTATGCTCAATCCGTCTATCTCATCCGAGGTCATAGATTTAAGTTTTCTTATAATGGGGTCCACGTCTTTGAATAGAGAATCAACCCATGTGTTGATGTTGTTCAAATCGGCTTTGTAGTCAATGCCTTTTTCCATGCAATGTTGTTCTAATGCCGCTGACACGTCTTCCCCCATCTGTGCCTAAAAACCGCTATTTTTGATTGCTTTTTTTGATTTATTGCCTGCTTATTGATTAAATTATAGCATATCTGAAAAGTTTTGCAAGGGCTTACTAGGAAGGTTTTTAAGGAAACTTCGGGGAGAAAACAACGCATATGGGATAGAAAAGCCCCGGCGAACCGGGGCCGGAAGTTCTTATAAACATTCGTGATGGACAGGGGGTGCGCCGGACGACGTATACCAGGGGCCATTGATAATGATGCCCTGACACTTGGCACAACGCGGCACATCTTGTGTCGCGTTGGGATTGTTTTCGACGTATTTAATAGCACACTCCGCACTACAAAACCCACCGATATCGTTTCGATCTCCATTACCATTTCGCCGTAGCAGGTAATGCATTGGCGTTTCTGTCGTGCCACACTTTCTACCACACACTATGCAATCCATCGTTTCATTTCCTCCCAAGCCCGGTCCCTTATCGGACCTGCGGCTACGGGAGGGGAATAATCCCCTCCCGGCGTGTTATTTCAGACCGTCATTATCTTGTCCAGAAGCTTGACGGCCTGCTTATTCACGAGGTCCATCTTCGACTTCGCCGCATTCAGATCACGGCTCAACAACTCTTCGTAATTGGCAACAGCCGCCTTGAGTTCCTTCACGCGATTGATGTGTTTCATGGCAACCGACTTCGTGACTTTTTCCTCACCCTTTAGAAGATCGGCCAACTCTTTCGCAGCCGCCCCAAGCTCCTCGGCGGTCTGTGACTTGAACTTCTCGTAAAGGCTCTTCCGGTGTTTTTCGCTGTCCATCATTGCGATGGATTCAAACACCGAGGCGTCGTAATCGCTGTGCAGTATCGCCATCTTATCGATCATCGGGATAAGCTTTTCAAGCTTTTCCACTATCTCGTTATGCTGACGAGGAACAAAGTAGACGGCACCGCTCGGACGCATCACCGTGGGTCCGAGGCTCATTATAAGATCGTGTACCATAACCCGAACCTTACGCCCCATGTGATAGGAGCACAGGGTATCGAATTCAGACTTCGCCTTTTCCATAATCGCTTCATACTCGGCAACCCCGGCATACTTCGGATTGAGCTTGCTATACATGTTTTCCGATTTAACATTGAAGCACAACTCCCCGACCTCCTGGTATTCAAGAACACGATTGCTCGTATCGCGCTCCTCCCGGATGACCTTGCGTATCGCGCTTTCGCCATCATTGCCCAAGTCCCGGACCATGATAGAGAACCCGTGTCCGTTCTCGGTTACGCCGGAAGACTTGAGAATCCCCGTGGCGGCTCTAAAGGCGTGCGCCCGGCTCGGCTCCTTGAGCATCCATGCTTTATCGAAGCCTACCTTATCAAACGCTTTCTCAAGGTCTTCGTGAGAAATCCGGAAGTCCCGAACGGACCACCATACAATATTCCCAAGAAGCGGAAGGTCCGCCATATCTCCGACTACCCCGACACTGTTCTTCACTTTTTCTTTGGTTGTCATTTCCGCATACCCCCATCGTTTTATTAGAGGGTCAAACCCTCATTACTATATACATTCCACAACAAATTTTGTTTCTCGGAGTGTTATTACCTCCTTTTTATTACCTCAACAGTTATCCGGTCCCGTCCCGTTCGATAATCGATTGTCTTTGCCGCCCGATAGGAAAGGTCTATCTTTCTACCTCGCGCGAACGGCCCCCGGTCATTCATCCGGACGAT
>JAQVUX010000021.1 GCA_028699255.1 Candidatus Omnitrophota bacterium
GCAACCTAGAACTATCCCGTAAGTCTGTTATGCTAGATAAGTTTATGGCAGAAATGCGCCGTTCGGAAGCGAAGGAAGTAAAGAAAGAACGCAATATAGCGAAGGTTATAGACTTCGTGGCGGCCAATTATCGCCTTTTCGAATCGAAGCGCAGTAAGCCGCAGGACGTTATACTAGACGAAAATACGATAGAATACAACCAAGAAATCCCGCACCGCCTCGCCAAGTACGTTAAGAACGAAGCGGAAAAGCGGATACGGGATAAGACCCGGCAGATAGCCGAGGAAATAGCAAAGAAGGGGTAAAAAATGAACCGAGCGAAGAATAAGCGGGTACGGATAAGCGGGCGTAAAAAACGTTGCCAAGATTGCGGCCATGCCCATAAACAACTAGGAAAGGGGAAGGCATGGCTTTGTATGGCGCGGGGTGTACCTGTCCCGGCCTTATGGTTGCCGGTAAAAGGGTGTAAAAACTATGTGTAACTGCGCGGAATGTATGGAAAAGAAGGAATCCCGGGTAATGTCTGTCCGTTTTATCGGATATTCATTCTTAGGGCTATCTACGGCGTTGTTAAGTAAATTGCCGTTAGGTTCATTTACCCCGACCGAAGGGTACTATTCGATGATGGCAATAGCCCTACTTATAGGGTCTGCGATATGCCTAGCCCTGCCTTCGGGAAAGATTTTAAAGTACCTAAACAAAGAGGTAGAACATGGGGCTAATACAAAAAATCCGGGTAATTGACGGGGCGCGGGAAGAATGGATTATAGGGGGCGTACCACTTTCTATAATCTCGGCGTTCTTACGCCCTTTCCTTATCCTAGCGATACTGTACTTCGCCTACCAAATAGGGCAAGTGGATTACATCGTAAAGGATTGTAACGCGAGGATAAGCGCCGCAAACAGGGAAACCTTAAATTGCCAACATGGATTTTCCGGGGTAATCCCAAATTTAAACTATTCAAATGGTACGGGGTATATTCCGTTCAACCCTAACCCTTAAAAAATCCAAGCCCGTATAGATAGCATGGTAAATTCTAATCCGGGGGCGCAAGGCGGTAATAGCGGGAGTGTCCCGCCTTCCCCGCCCCCGCAAACCGCCCCCGCGATTCCCCCCCAAGACCGCGCCAAATTCGCGGATTTAGCCGCCGAAGCGAAATATAACCAGTATTTCGGATTAATGAACAACCCGAACCCGAACCCTAATACCACTTCTAAATTAGTGGAAGAACTTAAACAAAAAGTATCATCCCTTAATGAGCGCGTTAGTTATTTCGGCGGCGTACTCGCCCAGATGCGCCCGACCGATACGAAGTACCAACAGGTCTATACTACCTACATGCACGAGAAGCAGGAACTAGAACAGGTACGCGCTATGCGCGACGCGCTTATAGGTCTAAGAAACCGGACGGGGGGCGAAGTCCCGAACCAGATAGAGCCGGAAAAGCCGAAATCGCCTTACGCATACGGCTACGACCCTGCAACCAAGACGCTTAAACTTCCTGATGGCAGAACAGTACAGAACGTAGAAGGCTTTACGCAGGACGCGCAAGGAAACCTAAAAAATCTTCTTATATCGTCAGGAAAAGAAACCTATACGGTGGAAGCGAAAACTGGCGTACTGCACGATATACAGACGCGGGAAAAGTATTTTAGCCTAGACGATATGGTAGAATATAACAAACTTACCGGGGAGAAAGTAACCCCTACCTATGAATATAAAATCTTCATGAACCCCGCCGCGCAACCAGTACCGGCAAGCGCGGCTAGTGCCGGTTCTTTCGTGGATACGCTTAATCAGGGCTTCGGGGCGCAAGTCCTAGTAGCGGAAAAGACCGGGGACACCTATACGGTTACAATCAATCCGAACATTACCGCGCCGGATAGCATGGCCGCGCTTATAGACCAACGCCTTAAAAGTTTCGGCTTCACGAACGTTAGCGGAAAATATACCTTCGTTGCGCCTTCCTACGCCATAACAGATACGCCAATATCGGAAGTCCCAGAGTTAGCCCCCCCTAGTATTGCGTCTGCCAATACGCACTACGTCCCAGAACTAGGGGGGGATTTACTTTTACCTGATGATAGCCTAAAAGGGTTCTATTGCACGCAGGAAGGTTGTTTTTGGTCTGGGGATTATGCCCCACATATAGACTTACCATTAACTAAGACCCAGATTTATTTTAAGACGGAAGAAGTATTGCAAGGCACTAATGCCTATGGGGTATTAATCCCTGATATAAACACCGGATTTACCTACCCAATCTACGCCCCCTTATCTGCATCAGATATTAAGGTAGCCAAATTCGTAAATGCCAAAGGCGAAGCATATACGCCGGGAAGCAATACCTACGAAAATACCTTTTTCAAGCCTACCGCATTAAGGGACTTCTACAACACCGATTACGCCGACGAATTAGTAGGGCATACGCTACGGGGAATAGAAAACCAATTAGGGATACCGAACCGCCAATTATCTAAGGTTGGCTACGTTTTCGCAAGCGTACCGGAATCTGCCATTAAATCCGGGCTATCACTAGCGACGATTTCCGGCGGCCTTTTCGTAATGTCTGATTCGCTTATAAACCATCAATCCGCAGATACCGTAGGCTATGCGGGCGCGGCAGGGGATATTTACGCGGCCATCCCTTCATTTACGAAACTACCCCTAACGGCAACGTGGGTAGTAGGGTCTTACTTAGAATCCATGCTAAACACAGAAACCATGAAACCGGCTACCGAACAGATGGCTAAACTTATGGGGGAAGGAGAACGCGGGCAAATTGCTTCTACTACGAAACTGGATACCGGCGTAATACGGCAGGAAGTTAAACTAGGCGGGGGCAGTACCTACGACCTTAACATACAACCGGGCACGCCGCAATATGCCGCTATGGAATCCCAAGCCGCAGTAGAACCGTTATATAAAGCCGGAAGCGCATTAGTCAGGTTCGAAACCCCGCTACTGCAAGTAGCCGCAAACGGCGTAACCGGCGCGGTAATCTTCGGTAGCATACAGGGCGGCATAGAATACGGGCAGAAATTCGTACAAGCATGGGGCGACCCGAACTTTAAGTACCACTTTACCCCCCAAGAAGGCCTACCGGAATCCTACAACACCTACGCAAGAACTAACCTAGAAATCCAATCTAACATACAGGGAGAACAAAACCCGATACTTAAATATGCCGCAGAGAACGTAGCCGGTCTAGACGCGATTGCACGCGGTATAGTCGTCTTCCCGGTTGCCTTCGCGGAAAATGTATATCGTTCGGAAGGGGTACAGCATATAGGATACGCGGGCAGGATGGCCGCCCAGAACCTTATAACCGACCCGGAAGCGGTTGGCCGCATAGAAACCGCGACAGTAACGGGCGCGGCATTAGGCGTAATAGGCGGGGGGTATAATCAGGCTAAACCGTTTATAGATGAAAAGGCCGTACAATACCAAAACGTCTTACGGGTAACGTCCGAAGGCGTACCCCAAGCCTTCGCAGTACCGGTAGAAATGGGATTTAGTGCCTTCGAACTTATGAAGATGGGGTACTTCGTTGCCGGTACGCCAAAGCCGATAGCCCGCGAACTGATGGGGGAATTACCCGAACGTTCGGGGGAATACCAAATGGTAGCCGCAGTACAGGAAGCGGGGCTTAATCCGTTCGGTATGGTAAAGCCGGGAATCATGGCCACCCAGAAGGCGGCAAATAACTACCTAGCCCCTACCGCCGTAGGTATGTCCTTCATACGCCCAAAAGAATATACCTACACCCCAGAACAGGCGGCGCAACGGGCGGCGTTCGCGGGGATTACGGCGGCAAACATGCGCCGGGAGTTCTCTAACACCTTCATAGAAGGGCAGTTACAACCGCAGTACGCCCGGATAATGAAGCAGAACCTTACGCGGGACTTCGCAAGGCAGAATACGGAAAAGCCCGTTATCTCACAAGCGGAAGCCGACCGGATGCTAGAACGGAAGATAGAAATACAAGAACAGGCGATAGCGCAAGGGATAGGGACGCTTAAAGCGGAAAAGGTAGCCCTGATGCAAGGAGAAAGGGAATATACGGGCATCGGGGAACGCGAGCGCGTAGGGCAAGGCCTAGCGGAACGATTAGCATTAGGGCAGACCGAACGGCTAGCCGTAGGGCAATCAGAACGCTTAAAGGTAGGCCAACGGGAAAAAGTGCCGGGGATAGTGATAGTGCGCGAACCTTCGGAAAACCCCAAGTTCAAGGGGAAACCACTAAAAGGATTCAGGCCTAAGAAGGGCGGCTTTAACATAACCGGCGAACGTTCGATATTCGCAGACCTTCTAAGCGTAGCAAAATCACAAGCGAAGTACGGGGTAGCGACACACCCGAACCCGAACGTTCGCCCGAACATATACGGATACGAAAAGGGCGGCTTCGGGCGCGTCCCGACCGTAGAACTTCTTAATCACAAAAAGAAAACCTTTAAAGGCATGAGGGGGAAAAGGATAGCGGGGTTTAAACTATGAAGGGGCAAGTAACTTTTATTAACCTGATTGCGATAATGGTTACAATCTTCGTGTATTTCGTCATGCTTCCGGTTCTTAATTCCTTCATAGACCCGGTGGTAGTGGATTTAGAATCTTCCCCAGACGCATATACTACGGCGATGGTTGCTATAATCCGGTTGCTACCCTTCCTGATTCTGCTTATGATAGTCCTAAGCGGCTTTAACATGGCTATCCCAAGAAGGGAAGGATTCGGCGGTGGGGGGGGAATGTACCCGTAGGTGGCGCGAATGAAAAACCTTATTCTCGCGCTTCTTCTTCTGGGGCTAGTTTCCAACGCGGTAAATATCGCTTCCTGCCCATACCAAATAAATTCTAGCGGTTCGTATGTTGTTACCGGAAACCTAGCAACGACAGGGAACTGTCTTACAATTAATAACGCCGTAACTGGGGTTACGATAAATCTAAATGGTAAAACCCTTTCGGGGGATTCGGGAAGTAGTGATTACGGGGTACGCTTATTTAGTGGGGCGGGTCAGGTAATCTTAGAAAACGGCACGATAACGGGCTTCGGGGTTGGGGTTCGTGCGGGAACTGGGGCGCACGACCAAGTACAAATACGCAATATAACCTTTACGTCAAACGGTATAGGCATTTACAACGCCGCAGATAATACTGCTACCGGATTCCTGATACAAAACAATACGATTACCGGCAGTTCTTCCGAAGGTATCCTTATGAAAGTAACCGCCGGTACGCCCACCGTAGGCAATAACACAATTACCCAGAATACGATAACCAACAACGCGGGCAACGGGCAGATAGTTATAGGAAATTTGTATAAGGCCAACGTAAGTTACAATAACATAACCGGGGCGAAGACCGGGACGGCGATATGGACAACTTCGACGGCAGTTAATCTTACCGGCAACACCTACTACAACATAACCCAAGTTGGGGAATCCGCTATCTACTTCCAATCCGGCAGTACGTCTAGCATATTCGATAACAACTTTTTCTACAACTGCACTATCCCGTTTAACGTAGTCCCGGCCACCCAATTTAACCGGACGGCGATAGGGTACAACTCGACGATAGGCATAGCGAACTTTACCGCATTTTCAATAACTAATGATGGTATGACGGCGGGTACGGACTTCTACGCACAGCCTACATTCTTTTCTACTAATCTAGCGGCGCTAAATACGAACGCTAGCCTTAAACTAGCCACAGATGGGGCGTGTGCCAATACGACAGTTTATACGAAGTCAGGCCTCCCTTCTAGCGCGGCAGACATTATAGCAAATGGAATCCCGGCTAATATTACCGCGTCCTGCGCTTCTGGGGTCGCGGATTTCAATGTAACGGGGTTTAGCGGATACGCGTTAGACGCGCCCCCGGCTACGGGAATAACCTTAATCGCCCCGAGTAATGGCGCGGTGCTTTCAGGTACGGGTACAAGCCTGCAATACAACCTTACGACCTACGACGCGGTAACATGCAATACGACCCTAGACGGTTCGGTAATTGATTCACAGAGTTTCGCAGTTAGCCAAATGGTAAATGTAACCGCGACCGCTAGCACAGGGTCGCACCTATGGTACGTACGGTGCTACCTAAATGCGAACCCCGCATACTACAAGACTTCGGCTACGTACTCTTTTTCCATGTCGTTTAGCACTTACGAAAATTCTATAAACCTTTCAACGACAGTAGAAAACGTCCTAGACAGCCCGCAATCGCTTTTCTATGATTCCACAGGAAACCTTAACCTTCTTTACTTTATAGACGATACCCCAACCGACGCGATACATATAGCGACGGTAGCGAACGGCGCGATAACCCAGAACTATACCCAAGCCTTTAATGCTACTAAGTCCTTCTTCGCGGCTTTCCGCAACGGTACGGACACTATAATACTGACGTTTAATACCGACAACATTACTAAGCACTACATTATCCTAAATTCTACCTCCATGACGATACAGAACGCAAGCACCACCTACAACGTAACCCCGAACGTTCAGTACGACCCGTACGCCTATGCGAACACTAAGAATATCCAAACTATAACAAATCAGACCGGAAGCCATTACCTATTCATCCTGCCGACGACTACCGATAGCCGCCTTATCCGCATGAATTACAGCCTTACTACATTCCAAGACCTTAATACCACCAATCACAACCGTAAAGTAACGTGGGGTACAATCGCCAAGAACGCGAACCTTACGACATGGTATTACGCATGGCTATCTAATGCGTCCTGCAACGCTACTAGCGACAGAATACAGATATGGAGTTATAACAGCACCACGCAAGTAGTTAATGCGACACCCGATACCACATGCTACGGGCAGGCCGATATAGAAGGGTCGCAAGTTATTTTCGAACAGTACGGAAATAATACCTATGCCCTTATCTCTAACATTACGAATCGCACCGTAATACACATGATAGAAGAAAACAAAACCTACCTTTTCAACTATACGGTTAGCGAACATTCTCCCTTAATCTTCCTAGACGAAGACACCCTTATATTTTTCAGCCGGGAAGGGACGGCCACCTATGCGTATTCCTGTTACTTCGCTAGTACCCCGGCATGTATCCGTTATAGCGCTTCGGACTACGGCGCAACCGTCCCCTTCTACTCGGGCAATATGACAACCGCCAAGCGTTCGGGGTCTTCTGACGTTAATGCGGTGGGTAAAGTAACGAATTGGGATAGGCTTAAACTTCTCTATTCAGAAAAGACCTACGACACTAAGTTTATCTGTTATGACGAGATGGACGAGTACCGCAAGGCCTTTACGGTGCAAGTCTTTACCCAGAACACTAGCCAAATCCTAAAAACCCCGCCGTCATACGGGTACGCCCTTCCTTCGGACATGATAGGAAGCGGAAGGAAGCGGGCGTATTTCAACTGCGAAAACGGGACGCTTCGCCTTTTCCTAGTAGGCCTTAACAACAACTTTACGATTAATTCCTATTCACTAGATAATACCTCGGGGGCATACTATACATTTACGATAGAAGACGCATACGGGCAACCGATACAGAATATTACCGTAACCGCCCAGAGATTTAGCAACCTAGCGCAATCCTATGTTACAATAGAACAGGGGGTAAGCGACTATACCGGGTCTGTTACCCTATTCTTAGAACTGTTCGCGCTTTATCAGGTTACGATAGACGCTAACGGCTATGTGCCTATAACCTTCGAGTTCGTCCCGTCCGGTACTTACACGGTAGAAATCGCCCTAGCGACCTCGAACGGGACAGTTATTACCCTGCCAACCTACAACCGGGTATTTAACGATGTTTCCTATTCTATCGCGCCTAATAACGGGTCGTTCTTCGAACCTTCGGAAAACCTTAGTTACCATGTTGTAAGTTCTAATGCGACCCTAGAATATTACGGGATGGAGATAACAAAGAAACACAACGGCACTACGACCACTATATACAGCGTAAATACGACGACTTCCCCTAGTGGCGGCCTGATGGAAATACAGGCGAACGATACGGGGGTATATACGGTATCTACATGGTTTAAGGCGCAGAATTACAGCGAATACCGGCCTAATCCAAGAATCTATTATCTAGGCAACGCTACCGGCCTAGCCGGGGTTAGGGAAACCTTAGAGGGCAACGCCCTAATTAGCGGGTGGTTCTACTACCTTATAGCAGTTGGGGTAACTATGCTAGCCGCCGGGTTCGTTTCCAAGTATTCGACGGAAGGCGCGGGCGCGGTAGGCCTTATAGTCCTATGGGGCTTTACAATGCTTTACCCGCATGGTATAATATTCGTTGCCGGGTCAGTAGGAATAACTATATGGATGGCTACGGTATTTACTACGCTTATGGTGGCGGCAGGATTTTACATAATGAAGCAGGGGGTTTAAAACTATGAAGGGGGTAATACGGCTATGCGACTAGGGGCGTATATCCTGCTGATGTTTTCTATAACGGTAGTCTTCTACATGATGGGTTACAACTCGGTAGCCCTAAACG
>JAQVUX010000022.1 GCA_028699255.1 Candidatus Omnitrophota bacterium
GGGCGGCGTGGGCGGCGCGGGCGGCGGCGGAGGCGGCGGCGGAGGCGGCGGCGGAGGCGGCGGCGGAGGCGGCGGCGGAGGCGGCGGCGTTAAAGAAGATACTAAAGGAGGGTATAAAGATATTTGAGGCTGAATTATGAAGGTAAAGCCGATCAAGGTAGAAAAACAGATGTCATGGACACCAGGGCAAGAATTTTACTATATGTTTTTCAGGGGTGATGATGGCAAGTCTTATCGAACCTGCCTCTCCCCTTCTTGTGGAAATTTCAAACGCTGGCGGCCTATTATAGATCGTATACAGTCCGGATTAAAGGATATATGGCTCGACGGTATTATCGTCCGCGGTAAGAACCTCATAGACGCGGATAGTATGTTTACGGTGGTGTCGTGATAACGTCTTGCCTATCCGTTTATGATGTGATAGTCGGCTGTATATTGATATCCATTAGCATGCTTGGCGTTATCTTTCTTGTGATTAGAGCCACGATCGAAGCTATACAGGAGCAACGATATAATACAAATGCCAGGTGAATTTGTCGGCTTCGGCCTCTTATCCGGCGGCCTCGCTCGGCTACCCTGGCATACCAAAAGGAGTATATGGCTAAAGATACCATGACCGCCAGGCAGTTACGAAAAGCGCGCAAGGTTATAAGGCACTATGCGCGAGAGAAGCTATATGAAATTGTCAAGGGTATGGCCTTCGGCGATAGATTCGGCCTGGCCTGGGAGATCATAACGAACAGATACGGAAAGGAGTTTAAAAAATGAAAAAAATAAATCTATTCCCTCGGTCTAATACTAAGGTCTTTATTGGAATAGCGAAATACAACGTAATGGAGCCGGACACCGAAACCACGTTGAAAGCCCTGCTCGATACGCGGAAGAATTGGGAGATCAAACCGGAGCATATAATTACTATAACCGGCCGGAGCGCTGTATCGCGCGTCCGTAATGACCTTGCCACGATGTTTTTAAATACCGATTGTGAATATCTTTTTTTCCTTGACACAGATCAGACCTGGATCCCACAGAAAGAAACGGAGGAAAATCCTATTGATATTATGATCCGCGCTGACGTGGATATAATATCGCCCCCCATGACGAACCGCCAGCAACCGATCCGCGCCATGTGGCGGCCTTTATCTAAAAGGGATTTAGACGTATGGAACCGAAAATATCCATTTCAAGTGCTACATACCGGATCCGGCTTTATGCTGATAAAGCGCCGCGTTATAGAAGGATTAATCAAAGCCGGACACGCTGCACCGTTCATGCCAGTATGGTGTTCGGAAGAAAAAACCGAAACGTCCGATGATGTGGCCTTCTGCCGCCGCGCGCTTCTATGCGGTTATAAGATATGGCTACAACCGAATATCTTGATCGGACATATAGGCAAGTATGCCTTTAACGTGGATAATATAAAGCCGATGCTACAAGCGGAGGCGCACAAATGATAAAAGAGTTTTGCGATGAGTGTGGAAAGGAGATCGCATTAGGAGGTTACAATACATTAAGAGTTGATATTGATAGAAGAATACCAGGTTTCGCGGTAAGCCGCGAAAGAAAGTTATATGTGTTTTGCTGTTATGAGTGTTTTGAAAAATCTGTTACCGGAGGAGGTGTTAAAAAGTGAGCGATCAGCATACTTGTAAAAATTGCGGCGCGATAGAGGATTTAAAGACCGGCGCGCTATCCTATAAAGGCGATAATCCGCTTTTGAAGGAGAACCAACAGCTCAAAGAATCGGTAAAGACGTTGGAAGTTAAAAATAAATACCTGGCAAAACTGGCGGCCGGTAAAAGAGCCAAGAAACAGCCAACACTTAACCAGGACGATCAACCAAAAGGGAGCCAAAATAATGCCACGAAAAAAGAAAACCCCTGGCACTTCTAACCAGGACGACGGCCTCAATAAGCTAAAAGCAATCAAAGAAACCCTCCCCCCTACCCCTCCGGATAACCAGGAGGAAATAAAGGTTATCCCTATAAGCCAAGAACAGCCAGGGATTAACCAGGAACCGAAGCCGGTATCAGGTATATTCAGGTCTATATATCCCCTGTTTATAGATATGATATGCCACATCACGAACAAGGAGAAATTTAACGATACCAGGAAATCGGAACTCCTGGAAAGCGTTAGCCAGGATCTTGACGAATTGGAACGCCGATATATACCGGAAACAGTCCGGAATATGCCAGGCGTTAAGGCTTTAAGCATTACCGGATTAGCCATAGCCTTCCAGCCAAAAGCCAAGAAAGAGCCAGCGAAAAAGCCGGAGGATAGCCAGCCGGAGCCAACAAAAGAGCCAGCACAGCCAGCGCCAGCCGCGCCGGTTACTATACCGGAACCGGTAAAAGATCCAGGAACACCAGCCGAAAATGCCAAGTAATAAGATAATAGTCATATTAGGTAGAAAAGGAAGCGGAAAGACTGAATACTGCCGCGCCATGATGAAGGGCTTAACAAGATTCATAGCCTATGATCCGGTGCGGCAGTTTTCTGATGGTGTTGTATTCCAGCGCGTTGACAGCTTGCTGGACTTCTTGATCAATAATTATCATAATAATTTTAAAGCCATATACCAGCCGCAATTCAATGATGATGATATAGACACAGCGCAAGAGGAATTTGTCCGGCTCGCGCGGATCGTTCAGAATCTTAGCCATGTATATTTTATTGTAGACGAAATAGACATATATACCTCGGCACATCAATGCCCTGCCATATTCAAGAATCTGATCCTCCGTGGCCGCCACAAGGAGATCTCCATTATAACCACAACCAGGCGCCACACAGAAACGTCCAGGCATTTAACCGCCCAGGCCGATATTATCGTATCATTCCATCAACAGGAGCCTAACGATATCAAATATCTTTCGCAGTTTTACGGAGAGAAGGCGGCCTCCCTCCCCTCCCTGGAGCCTTACCACTACATAAAATATGAAAACGGAATCACGACGCTCGAAAAGCCAATCAAGATATCGTAAGACCTATGTCCGGTGCGTTAACTGTAGATCGCCGCACGTTCGATATTATGAATACTATCGCGGAATCCGTCGAGGACGCTTCTGTTCAAATAGTTGCCGCATGGCCTACTTTTGGAAGATCGCGAAAATCGCTCTTAAAGAGCGAACTTTTGAGCTTGTCAAATAACAATATATCATTATACTAACTCATAGGTAAAGTTTAAGAGGCCACGGAGAAATTGGAGTGGCCTCTTTTTTTTCCGTGTGCCTCGCCTAAACCAAAGGAGAGGCAAAATGAATTGGATAATGGAGCTTTTCGCGCCGAAAAAGTTGGTCGGAACCGCTATCGTTCTTGTAGTAATTCTGTATGCGATTCACAATTTCATGCCGGCGGCATGGAAACAGAATATCGGTGTTGCCTAAAAGCGTGTAGCTTTTGGGATTTTTTTTAACCATTCTTTAAGGAAGGAAAAAAAGAACATGGCAAAACAGATACGAAATATAGCAGTAAAGACCTTGACGCTCGGCCAGCCGGAAACGATTCAGCTTCCGCGTAACTACGCGATCAGAGGCCTCGTCCTCCAGCTTGCCGGATCAGTAACCGTTACCGGATCAACCGGCGACGGCAATATCAAGACAGCCGGAATATGGCACACGATATCGAGCCTCCGCATTAGGCGTGATGGCCGCGATACGCTTGTATCAATTCCAGCCTTCTTGCTGTATAGCCTCAACAAGATATTCTACGGAACGGCACCGAAAGGCACGAACGCCACTACCGGAGCCGCGCAGACAAATACCGCATTAACAGGCGGTCTTATACTTCCTTTTGAGAACCTCGGCGGAATAAAGCCGTTTGATACTCTCTTGAAAGGAAGCGGCCTATCGTCGCTTGATCTGTTAATAGATACACAGGCGATATCGAATATGTTTGGCTCGGCATGGGCGAACGCCGCCGCAGTCGGAACAACCGCAATGAGCCTATCCGTTGACGTTGTGGAAGAAACCGGAGTGAATAACTTCATATTCGGCGATATCCGCACTTCGTTAATATCTAAGGCAAACGTCGCGGCCACTTCCACGAACTTCCAAATCAAGCCCTTACCGGTAGGAAACTACTATAAAGGCTTCTTGCTGTTCGCGGTGGATTCGACAGACGGCCCCTCGGACGCGGTAATAACGAACATAAAGCTCAAGAGCGGCTCGGAAGTCATAGTTGACCAACCGGCGCTTAACTGTAAGGACTTGATGAAGCTGTATCACGCGCAGGAAACTGCCGTTGAAACCGGCGTATACTATCTCGATCTTATGCCGGACGGTATGCTGAATCAATGTCTTAACGTAACGCCTGGATCCGGCAGAGAAACGCTGGAGCTGGAGCTTGCGGTTACCAAAGGAACAGCCACGACCGATATATACGTTGTCGGCCTGGAATATATTCCTCCGGTAATAGTAAAGAAATAGCTTTAACCTATAAGGAAAAGGACAGGGAAGGAAAATCCTTTTACGGATTCTCCTTCCCTTTTCCTTATCAAAGGCATACATGGTATCGGAAGCAATTACTTTAGCGGCGACAGTAGCCCAGGCAGGATCCTCGGCCGGTATAGATTGGCTTAAAGTCCTCGGCTTACGGCCTAAAGGTGGAGCCGGTGGCAACGATCCTGGCTATGTGGCCGCAGTAGCGACCGATATGTCGGCGGAGTATAACGCGGCACAATCGGCTCTTAACTCGGCCAGGAACGATAAGACGAAACAGGCCATTATAGACGCTTACAACGCGGAGAAGGCGGCCTGGGGTGATCCTTCTAACCCGAATCGTAACGTGGCTATAGGACAGACTAAATTCGCGGCGCAGATATCGTCTATACTCTCCGCTGATTCAAATTATGATGTTACGGTGCCGGTGGCTACCGGAGCAGACGAAACACCAAAGACAACCATCGTTGCGGCAAATAACCAGGCTGATACATCGGCCGCTTATACAAGCGCGGCCGTCAATACTGTAAAGACTTCAAATCCCTTAGTAGATAACGCTCCTATAATCATTATAGTTATAGGAATTTTGATAGTGGTGCTGGTATTAAATAAGAAAGGTAAATAACATGGATCCTATATCCGGATTTTTTAGCTGGCTTGGTGGTAACTCGGTGCCAAAGGCGCAGAATTTATTGACGGATAGCGCGGCCTCGAAATTGTCCGTTATTAACGCTCCCCTCTCAAAGTCTATCTCTACTATTACGGGAACGGTGCCGCCAAAAGCAACTACTCCGGATATGATATCCGGATATCTCCAGCAAGGTGTTAGCTTCTTAAATTCGATAACCGGAATCGTATCATCTATACAGCCGAAGCAAACGCAAGTTACCGCTCCCACGGAATCCTTGAAAGTCGGTGGCACAGTAACCGGCGCGGCCACTTCTACATCTCCCCAGGTGAATTTACCGGATAACGTGATCATAGTGCCAGGCCAGGTGTCAACGCAAGGCTCCCAGGCCATTCAAGCGCAAGATTTTTCATGGGTGATGTGGCTAATAATCGCGCTTCTTGTCCTCGGCGGTTTGTATATCGTAACGAAAGGAAAATAATCATGGCAGAACAATTTATCCCTAAAGGCCTGACGGCAAAAGTTATCGGAACACTCGCGCAGCAAAACATCAAGGATATAAAAAATCTTCCATTTGAAGAAGTTATCCGCATGATAACTGCCGGAGATATCGCGGAACCGGTTAGCTTTGAACTCCCACTTGATACGGTAACGGATAATTGGCAGTTTCCAGTGGCCGGTAATTATTTCGGAGTTATAGACGCGACAGATCAGTCCGTTGAAATATCTGTAAGATTTAATAAAGAACAGAACGAAGCGCTATCATTCTCAAAAGGCTTATATATGGTAAGACCATATAACCAGTTATTTTTAAGCTGGGAAGCGCAAGCCGGTAAAACAGTTACGATAATAATATCGGCCTACGCGAAAGAACTATTTGAGATAATGGACTTTAGATCAGCCACGCAATTATCGTCCGATATGTCGGACTTACTCGATCAGATAAAAGGTGTGGCAACACCGCTTGGATTCGATCTTGTAACGCTCGACACAGATCCCCACTTAGTCGTTGCCGCGAATACTCAAAGGCGATCCGTTATTATTCAAGCGGCACTCGGAAACACTTCGACCGTATATATCGGATTCGATAATACTACGGCTACGACAAAATACGTTGTCGCGTTAAAGCCTGGGGATCAATACTCTATTGATGATTACCAGGGCGCGATCTGGGCTTCAAGTGCTACGGCAACGGATAAAGTCAGTTACGGGGAGGTATAACACATGGGACAGAACGCTAAAATATCCGAACTTCCGGCAAATCCGGCAGTCGGAGATATACTTTATAGAAAAGCCGCGATAACTTATGCGGCACAATATCCTCCAGCGCAAAATGCTACCTATGTCAAAGCGAATGAATTAAATAGCGTATTATCACCTTTTTTCGCTACTGATCCAACAATATTGCTTACTGGCGAATGGGCGAATCGACAATGGGTCGCGCCTAATAATAATCCACAGCGTTTTCATATAGACCTGGGAAGCGCTAAAATAATACAAAAAATATATTATGAAAACGGACATGATAGCGGAGATCCAGCCGGAGGCGCTAAAAATTTTACATTCTGGGGATCAAATAATGCCGCCGCATTTTCGGAGCTTACATACGCAACCGATACTAACTGGACACAGTTAACAATAGCCGCTTCGCAGTTTGATATACACGCCTCTGCAGACGCCGCAGATCCAAAATATATACTTGTTACAAACGCCATAGCATATCGTTATTACGCTTTCAAATTCGCAGATGTTTGGACAGGGCCATACATGAATATCCGGCGTATAGTATTATATACTTATCCTAATAGTCCGGATATGTGGGCGAATTTGCCAATCGGCACAAGCGGCCAAACGCTTAAAGTTGCGGCAACGCTTCTTCCGGCCTGGACGACATAAAGGAGATATATGATAAAGAGGATAGAGGGTAATACAAATATAGGCATAACCGCATTGATTGATAAAATAAACGAAATCATCGACCAGGTGAACATCGAAAATATGGCGAAAGACGCGGCCATAACTACCTTACAGACAAATGTAAAAGATATATCTGATAGTATGGTAGGAAAGACTTAATATGAAAACCTGGCTTACAGCTCCGCGCATGCGCGTAGTAATATTAACGGCGGTTACTACATATTTTGTTGGCATACTGTTAAAGAGATATATTCCGGAAGAAAAAGTTGATAGCCTACTTCCGAAAACCCTGGCAAAAAAAGACGAAGGAACCTCCGCATAATGAATATATTCGATACGGTATATGCGATATTGAATCCGGCTCAAGTAGGCATACAGGCCGGAGCCTCGACAGCTAAACAAGTCCTGCCGGAGCCGGAATGGATCCTCACTCCCTATACCGAAGAACGCATGAAACAGATAGAT
>JAQVUX010000023.1 GCA_028699255.1 Candidatus Omnitrophota bacterium
ATCCTACCTAAGTCTGTGCGCTCGGTCTTGGTCGAGCTTCTGTCGTTTATTTCCCCTGTCTTAGGATCTATCGTTATCGTTGCTATATCGCTTAATACGATCTCGCCGGGCTTGGCAGATTCATAAATGGTGGCGCTTACCTCGTAGTGGAGCTTATCGAGGCCGTTAGATTTAAGTTTATCCGATATATTGGAGGCGATATTCTTGCCATTCGGCAGATAGCCTGCGATTATGCTCAATAGGTCGAGGTTGGTATCGGCGATATTGGCTATTACATTGCCTCCGATATCCGTAACCGTTATCGCGGAGGATGTTCTTTCGATCGTATATTCTACAGAATCGCCGAACTTAAGCGTTACCTTCTGGCCGTCGCGGAGCCTGCCTTCCGAGGCTAAGCTGAAGGCGGCGAGCATCACGATACTGTCTTCTGTGGCTATGCCTTTTGCCTCGGCGATCTGGGTTACGCACGTGTTCATGGCGCCAAGCGTGCCGAAGTGTACCTGGGGCGCCAGGAGACTGGCGCCGGTCATGACGGGCGAGGTAGTCATAGGCTGGGCGAGGGCGTCGATAACTGTGGCTCGCAGTGCCTCGGCTCCGATTCCGGACGCGTTAGCCGGGATGACTTCACGGGGGGCGGGCAGTCCGGCGGACTGAGCGCGCTCTACAGTAGTCAGCCACTCCGCATGTTGCATAACCCCGCTCTCGTAAGGAGTCGGGAACCTTTCTTCGGGCGAGGCGGTTCCGGATGGAATGCCTTCAGACGTTTTTGATACAATGTCACTTCCAAGATCGGCTTGTGCCGGCGAACTTAAATCTGCCCGGCTGTTATTCTCTACGGCCTTTTCAGTCAAGCCGGATAGACGTGACCAGATAACGCGGGTTACATAACTTGCCGCGGCGATGCCTGCAAGCGTGCCGACGCCGATAGCGCCTATAGTAAGAATGTCCGTAACGGGCATTCCTGTATAACTCAATGCGCCTGCCGCTGTAAGTGTTGAGGTAGCGCCGAACGCCGCCGTCATCGACTGAGCGACAATACCTCGCCTGTCATCGCCCTGCACTGGCTTGTCCTGAACAGGCTTCGTGGCCTCAGGAACAACCATACCGGCCTCTTGCTCTTCTTTGACAGCTTGCGGCATAGCGTCAGATTTCTTTTTTGCTTCTTCGGCATTACTAATTAATAATTCCACTCGCTTTACAATCCAGCCTATTCTTTTATTTATCCATTTATTCCGTTCCGCCAATGCGTTCGCTTCATCAGAAGTCATATCGGGATTTTTTTCTAAAATCTCATCCGCATTATCTCCTAGATAGCTTATGTTGCCAAGCACGACTTTGGCATTGTATAAGCTACCTCTTAAAACAAGTGCAGTAGCAAGGTCTCCCGCATCATAAGCTGCGTCAAGACCTCTATAAGACTCTTTTATGCGAGGATATTCCCAATCAGCAAAATCTTCTTCGGAGAGTTGCGACGCTTTTTCAGGAGACATTTCCGATAAAAGTTTCGATGCTGCCACACCGGCATCATAAGCCTCTTTTGAGGCCGGATGGTCTTCTGGCATATTAAGATAATCGCGATGGCTTCTCCATGCTTTGTCCGCCGCACGATTGCGTGTTAATATGGCTTTTTCTTCGGCTGTCAGATGAATATCTGCTTCCATCCTATTTAATTGCGACCGCAAGTCATCGAGGATTAGAGCGGATTCTGTGCCTGGGATGTAATTCTTCGCGCTCTCGTCTATCGCCTGTCTTGCTTTAGGCAGGAGTTCCATAGCCTCTTTAAAGTTTCCGTTAACAGGATCCAGCGCCGCCTCCACTTTCTCTACGGCACTTCTGGCTTCTATTATATCGCCCTGTTCTTCATGTGAGGGCTGTCTCGGCATCTGCGGAAGCTCGGTCGTAGCGGTGGTAGTCATCTCAGGCAGAGACGGTACCATAGCGACATCTGTTTCAACATCGTATCCGGAAACCGTTCTCTCGCCCATCGCGAGGGTCGATTGAGGCGCTATGGCGCGCTGTTTTAGAATGCTCTCAACGACCGGCGCGACTTTATTCGCGGCGAATGAGGTATGGAACACGGCATTATAGACATCGCATATTTCAGATACAGGCAGGTGTGTTTTTTCTACGATATCGGTTATGTTCAAAAGACCCATTCTACCGCCCTGATCCATGGAAGCCATCATTGCCATCTCAGGGGTGATGGAGGAATATATCTTCATCGCACGCTCGTCTTTTGAATCAATGCCGATGAGAGCGTAGACCCTCTCTTCCGTAGTATTGTGAGCTTTTGCGAATTGCACTACCTTATCTGATGATAATACACCGCCCGAACTTTCAATTTCGGATTTTAGATCGCCCGTCAATGTCGCGAGCGGATTATTCTCAACCTTGTTCAAATAGTTATCGGCAGACGCTTTAAGCGATGACGAAAGGAATGGCCTTATAGCGAAGTTCTGGGCGTATACTGCTCCGAGATACTTGGCCCAGGTAGCCGGATTCTTCCAGCTGAAAGAGCCGGCGGCATTGGCGCGTAACTTCTGCGCGAAATCCATCATCGTCATGCGTCCATCGATGGCGGCGATGACATCGCTTACGGAAGCGGTGGCGAATAACTCTCTATCAGATACCGTCGTTTCAATAAGCGCGTATTTTCCCGCGGAGCCGGATACTTTCGCGACAAGCGCGAGAGCCTGCACAGGTTCGATACCGAGAGCGTCGGCGAGCTTACGGATATCGGCCATTTTGGCTTTACCGATATTTTTAGCGACTTCGCCCAGACTCGAATATTTCGCGGAAACATCCGGCGCAAGTTGCGCAAGAATAAATCCGGTAACGGCTACGGACGGATCCTTACCCGTCATTATCCTGGCCGCTTCCACAGCGGACGGCGCGTTCACGTTACTAAAATCGGAGGCGTTGGGTCCGGCCTTGAACGAATCAAGAGCGCCGTTCATATTTGTAATGGCCGTCGCCGTACCGGCCAATACCGATGGAGACAAAGACTCATAGAGTAGCGTTAAAATATTATTGTCGAGATTGCCGGAACTTGAGGCAAGCTCCGTCATCTGCTGAAGCGTTACTTCCGCGTTACCGCAGAGGGCCTGGCCGAGCGAGGTAAGCGCAACAGCCTGCGCGGATGTGGAGCCAAATTGGCTTGTGACAAAACCGTTCCACGCCACAGCCCTCGCCCTGGCATCGGATATCGAAAGAGCCTTTACGACCTGATCGACCAGTTCGGCCGAACTGGTCTTCCCTATCTTATCGCTTCCTGCACGTTCGAGACTTTCCCTCGCGGAATCCGCAATACTCACCACGGTATCTTTTCTCCCGAACGCGTCATAGTTGGTTATCTCATGCGACGGCAGTATGTCGCCGGCAAAGTTCTTCAAAACACCGCACATCTCGAGAAGATCGGAGGAGCGACCGAGCGTCATGCCTTCCTTTACATTGGCTATCCTGCTCTCAAAGTCGCCCGGCAATTTTCCGGTCCTGTCGCCATCGGCTATCATATCCACGGAGCGCTCGGTAAAGTCAATCATGTTGCGCGCTAAGGTATCGCTCGCCTTCACATTGCCTTTAAGATAGTCTATCACCGCGTAAGTCTGTCTTGCCATCTGAGAAACGGAATCCCTGAAATACTTGTACCCCAAGCCCTCCTCGCCGGCGGTAGCGTCTTTCGGGGCGAGATTACCGGCAGGGGTATTGAATGCCAGAACCTCCCTTAATTTGGCCTGAGCCATCGCCTTAGTTTCCGGGAGCACTCCGGGCATCTCTATTATATTGCGCAGTAACATGACGGCGCCCATCGTATTTAATGTGTCGGAGATGGTATGCTCGGCGGCTTTGGAAACAGAATCGGCAAGGTGGAGATAGCTATTCAGGCATATGGCGTCGAGTAGAAGGCCTGCCTTGTCGGCCGCGCTGAAAGGATTATCGCTCCGCATCTCGGAAGTCATGGCGGCGAGCCAATCTTTAGCAGTGCCGCCTTCGACCGCTTCTTTAAGACGCGCGATGGTCGGGATATCCGTCAGGCCGGAGTGCTGAGCCATATCCATGAAAACTTTCATTACGCTATCGCTTTTAGCGAACTCGCCTATCTTTTCCGCCATACGGCTGAAGTTTATGTCCAGCTTATAGGACGCGTTCTCGCCGTAACGGCCGATGCGGCCTAAGAACTGCGTAAATACGTCGGCCTTCAGAAGATCGGCGTTTCCTATTAGCATCGTGGCGTTGAACCTATCCGCGATGTCGGCGCATTTGGCCAGATCCCTTCCATAATTTAAACCTGTCATGCCGGCTCGCGCGACTAAGAATATGTCGCCCTGCTTGGCGCCTTCGGCCAAAGCGGTCGGGTCTACCACTTCACCGTCTATCACCTTTCGACTGTCTATTATATGTACAGCGTAACCTTCACCCTTGAGCGTAGCGGCCATCGCATCCGCAGTTTTGGCGTCGAGGGTTATGTCTCCGTATATAACGCTGTGGTTACTACCGTGCTCAGCCTTCTCAGCTTTTATCCATGTTACCATCTGCTCGGCTTGCGTAAGCGACAGATCCCTTGTGAGTAAAGCGCTAGAAAGCGTTTTCCCGGAAGCGAGCTTCTCCATTATCTTTACGCTTATGGCATTATAGATGTCTCCGGCGCTTATATTCCGAATCTCGCTTCCAAGCCTTCCTTCGGTCATTACTCCAAGCATCTCTATGGAGGCGGAGGCGCCCTTCATGAATGAATACGTGCCGGCAAGAGCTATGGCAGTCGAGGCCTGGTAAGCCGTCTCGCTGACGCTTATAGATTCGGGGGACAGCCCCTCCTTCTTCATTATAAAATACTGCGTCCAGACGTCGCTTATTACGGAATTATCCATCCTCTCGCCCGACTCGTCCATCGGCCTTATCTTTTGGGTGCCATCCTCGAGGCCGTAGAAACATTCCCTGGCCGCTCTTTGAATTTCCGAGCGCGTAGCCTCTGGCGCTCTATCGACATCGGACATGGAGACGGTGTTCTTCACATATAACGCTCGCTCAAGCATATAGCGGTCGCCGCCGTCTATAATACCCGCTTCTTTATCGACACGCAGATCGAGTCCGGCTTCTTTAAATTTTTCTCCGGCGCTGTAAGAGATGGCCTCGACGCCTCTTGGGCCTATCAGGACGCAAGCTTCGCCGGCCTTCGCCGCCGCGTTAAAACCGTCTCTATTATTGCGATATACTGTCATGCCATCGCCTACTCTAATAACCGCGCTCCATACACGGTCGCCTATTTCAGCGCGGGCGGCGTCTTCGGAGAACTTCGACGGGTTGAAATCCCTGGCGTTATCGGCCACTATCGCTGATATCTTGGACTGGATAGTCTGATGGA
>JAQVUX010000024.1 GCA_028699255.1 Candidatus Omnitrophota bacterium
ATCGACGATCTGCTGTCTGATACCCTTAAACGCCAGCGGGTTATAGGTATCATTGGCATAATAAAGAGCCTCATTGAGCTTACGAATAAGCCACAAGGTTCCCTCCGCAGCCTGCATGTCCTGAACGTTTCCATGAGCCGGAGTTACCAGCGTCATCGCGTGAGTGACCTCGCGCAGAACGCCCATGAACTTGACCTCTCCCGTTTTACGGGTATAGGTGCTATCCTCGGCAGGGGCAACGCCGCCTTCCTCGAAGAACGCATTTCCTGCACCGCCGTAGCTGTCAAGTATGTTGTACTGCTCTACCGTGTTATAAGCGGGCTTTTTGGCCAGCATATTCCACAGCTTCAGCGCCTTGGCCTTATAGGTTACGACCTTCAGGGTGCCTTCCAACGACTCCACCCGAAGGGCGGTGCCGTCTGCAAAGGTAGTTCCCAGATCGCCGGTACCTGCGGTGCCTAACGCCTTGTGCAAGTCTTCCAGTGCGGAGCTATCGCCGAAAGCGCCTTCTCCGTTGACTTTCCAATCCATTTCCATATCTTTTTTACCTCCTTTCTGTTCCTTATCTTCCGTACTTCTCGTCCAGGCTCTTTATAAGAGCAGACGAGATAATGCCGTCGCGCTCGAACTTCGTAACCTTTTCCATCGGCACCATATTGTCACATACGGCCTTGGCCAGGTTATCGGCGATGCGAAACTTCTCGCTGGGATTGGTGACTCTGACTAGGCCATCTTTACTTCCCTTGTCCTTGTCGTCACCGCCACCGAAGGACTTATCCAGCGGAGCCACAACAACGCTCTTGCGAGGCTTCGGCAGGCTTTCCAGAACTTCCACGCTGCCGTGAACGCTCTTCATCAGCTTGCCATTGACGAACATCGACTTAGCGATGACGCCCTGCCCGGCCTCTATCCTCTCCAATCTCTTGGCAAGGATATTCTGGCCTTTGACCAGCGACTTGTTGAGTTCCACCATCTCCCTTAGAAGCGGGGAAACATCCATCGCCTCCTGAAGCTCCTCGCTCGGCTCGAAGACGTTGCGGAAGGACTTGTCCATCTTCTCATCCTTCTCGTCCTCTTCCTCGTCCTCCTCGTCCTCCTTGGTCAAGTCTTCCTTCGTCTCGTCTTCCTCCTCTTCGGCGGAAGCTCCGGCCTTGGAAAGCTCTTCAAGGTCTTCAAGCTGCTCTTCCAAGCTTTTCATTAAGTCCTCGGAAGTCTCTTCCTTTCTCTCTTTTGCCATTGTTCAACCCTCCCCTCTTTGTTTTTTAGCGCCCAGCGTTATTGCCGCCAGCCGCTCCGCATTTGAACCGACGAATTCAAGTAACCTCTTTGCATCGTCGGGATGCAAGCCATCAAGTGATGAATGTATCGAAATAAGCGCCTGTCTTGTCCTCGGAAGATCGATGTATTTTTCGTCCTTCTCAAGGTCTTCCGGTATTAGCATTGCGCCTGTTTCCGTAGTCAATCCCTTCAGCATTTCATCGCTACCGAACAAGGACTTGGCCAGCGAACACCAAGTAGACCCGTTGACCGGCTGCTCGGTTATCGCTACTTTGCGGATAAAGCTCTTCGTGACCGCATTGACCTCTTTATTAAGGCTCTTGACGTAAACCTTGCCTCTTCCCAAGATCGAACCTTGAACGGAGAAGCCAAGCTTCGCATCACTCTCCAAGAGGTTCCATATATGCCGTGCTCTCTCTACGCCCTTATAAAGCCACCCCTTGACCCAAAAGCGCCCATCTTCCAACACCTGGGCGTCTATGGGCTCTCCTATAAGGTTCTCCGGCCCTTCCCTATGATCGTAGTTGAATTTTCCCCAAGACTTAAAGAAGGACAGGCCATCCACGAACGCCTTGCCGGTTGTCATTACGACCTCATTTTGAAGGTCCACTATGTTTTCATCAGCGGCGATACCTTCAAAAATCCAACGGCCATCCTTTTTAGCGCCTACCGACTTAATCAACTCGCCGCCAAACTGAAAGGCTCCGTCAGGTCCGATAACAGGTTTTAAGATTTCATCCATCATTTTCGCCCCTGAATGCAAAAAGGCCCGAGAAACAGGGTTTAACCTGTTCCGCGAGCCTTAGACTCCTAAAATCATTCTTCTTTTTCTTGAGTATATCATGCCCTGTCAAGGGCTTGGCTTTTTAATCACCAATCTTGTTGTTTCCGGAGGCTTAACGATACCTATCGGAACCTGTATATCCGTTTTGCATCGACACCGGGCGTATGCCTTTTTATAGACAGGATTGATATAAAGAAGACGCGAGCGCAGCACGATAGCTCCGTTCTTCTCTTCCATAACACATCGCCCGCATCCAGGACACATTATGTTCTCCATCCTACCCTCACGCCGTTGACTTTATGAACCTATGAAACCTTCCTATGGCACCCTTCAGGGTCTTAGCTGTGTTATATGCTCGGTGTGTATGACACACATAGGTGATTTCTCCGGTATCAGGATTAACGCTCTTCCACACTGCCGGGCTCGGTGCGCCGTTCTTCCCTAAATGCCATATTGCGCCCTTACGCATTACCTCTGCTCGTTCTTCAGGTTCCAGGGGAACTTTATGCCTCATTAATCGCTGGAAGTTACTCATTGACTTGTGTAAGTCTTCACCAACTATAAACTCAACAAGCTCGATAACGCCGCTCGTTCGCATAGACACTTCCCCCTTACTGTCATGGTATCACTATGGTCAAACCAATAAAAAAAGGGAGCGAAGGATTTCTCCCTCACTCCCTTTCACATTGCGCCCTTTATTCTACCGCTATACCCAGCCTCTTGGCTATCGCCTTCACATTGGCCGGTAAAGGCACACCGTATTCCAGGCACTTCTTGATGATACGGCTCCATAGAAGGTCACGTACCCTATCTGCCTCGGCCTTACCGCTATGCTGTGTCTCTTCTTCATACCACGTCGATACATTAGCCTCGAAATACTGCAACGCACCATGGGCTGTTGCCTTGCTCGTAATTTCATTGACATAGAAATCATCTTCAAAATCGGGGTATAGCTGATGCCCTTCAGGACACTTCTTTGCCTTAACGCTATTCTTGTCACGGTAATACTCTTGGCAATCGGGACACCACATAATAAAACGCCTCCCTTAATTATCTTTCTCTATTTTATCACAGGACAGAAGCAAGAGCGAAATTTAACCTCTTCTGTATCAGGGTTACAGCTAACCTACGATATGTTTTCACCGTCCCTTTCTTGACGGTATCCAATTCAAATCTACGCATAGCCAGGCATGAATTAAACCTTATTAAAGGGTCTTCTTCATCGTTGTATATCTTATACTGCTGCATTCGCCAGGCTTGCTTTCTCAAGCTTTCCAGATCGTTATTTATCCCTCTAATTTCTTCGAGGAATGCCGAGCAAGCTTCGTTTATCATCCCCGTTTTATGTTTGTCGGCAAAGTATTCAGTATGCCTTATATACCGCGAAACGCATTCGCCGATAACATTTAGCCGCTCTGACACAGCCTGCAGATATTCCCCGGTCACGACTTACGCTCCGGGACATAGAAAAGATTCATACGATACATTGCCTGTTCTGTGATATCGGCTCTGTCGGAGGAATTTAACGCTACCCTTGAAGTCGCTACCCTTACAAGTGACCGTACTGTAATATCACTGGCATCAGGAGGTATCACCGCGGACATTAGAAGGTATTTACATTCCTCTATAATTTCATCTTTTATATCGTCAAAGAACTTTTCGGCTTTATTGTAAATATCCCTCTTGTCCATTGCTATGTGCAGATCGCTTTTAATCATTGTCGTTGTCCTCCTTCTTAAATGCCGGTATTATAGGTATAGTTTTTACGTCAACGATATTTTCTCTTTCGATAAGGAACAACGCCGTTTCTCTCTCTTCCTCTGAATTGAAAGTTACCATAGACGTGTTATTTCCTCGGAAGAGAATTGCTGTATCTCCGTGCCGTTCTATACTTTCCATCCGGTACAAGTTGATGTAAATATCTTTTTTGCTATCCGAATCAAGAATCTTTATCCACCTATCGTTATACATATTTCACGTCCTTTCAACAATCTTCATCGGGCAATAGAATTGTCATTACCGGCTCTCGGTCATCTCCGGGTCCACATTGGACATACATCAAAGGCTTGCCCCCTTCGTTATGGAAGTAGACACGCTCGGCTTGTATCCCTTCAGATCGTATCTCGACTGAAGCAAGAGCCGCTTTCCATAGGATACCACACACACGCGCGTCTGCGTCTTCGTGGGGCTCGATGAACTTTTGCCATACCCCGATGGTTAAGGCTACCGGGCATTCAAAACCCACGGCCTTTGCGTGTTCCGATACGTCAACGAGTATGCCATCGTCTATCTGCTGCGCTCGGCTGTAATCCACGTTCAACCCGCCTTTCTTACCACTCTTTGGGAAGTATAGGTAAATTGCTCATTGCTTCACGAACAACATACCGCATCCTGTCTTCCGTCATCCCTCCCGTTATATACGCTCGTGCCGCTATAAACCCATCAGGTATTTTCTCGCCCCCGGCTATCAATAACAACTCGCCAGGCGTGTTCTCATTGGCCGGTTTAAAATACAGGTGCAACCGGGATATACCGCCACAACTCTTTATAAGGCGGTTGAATCCAAGCTTCGCCTGCTCGCGTGCTTGATCGTCAAGCCAGGCATACATCTTTTTCATGTAAGATTCCATCTTTATATCAAGCATCACACTCTCCTTCTTCTGCCAATTTCACCATGACCTCATATCCGCTTTCGCTCGGCCATCCGCAGTTAAACAATGCCCACTCCTTTCCGCGCGTATCCGCGTCCACCATCTTGAGCCTATAGTTGCCGATCAGCGCCTGCTGCCCGAACACCTGACGATTAGCAAACCTCTCGAATGCCTCTTCTGCGTTTTCGCCTCTGGAGATGTAATCCTTGCCTTTGTATTTCACTTTATACCTTGTCATTTCGCACCCCCCATCTGCAACTCAACGCTCTTATATCCACGTTCCTTCCAACACATCCTCACGTATGCCAGGGCTTCCTTCTCGTCATGCCCCTGCACTGGATAAGCCTCTTTGCCGTCCATGCTGCTCTCGGCTTTTACAAACCCGTTCCGCATCGTTGACAACTTCACCGCAACTATTCTTCTGGCCATAACATTGCACCCCCGAATTTTATTCCGGGAGGGTGTTACCCCTCCCGTTACTATATACATTCTACAACAAATTTTGTTTCTGGCCGGTTAGATGAACGGCAAGTAAACATCATCGCCCAATGCTTCACGTATGCGCTGCGCCATCTTTACCGTAGCCTCGTTGCGTCCGTCATAGTCACCGCTATCGGCT
>JAQVUX010000025.1 GCA_028699255.1 Candidatus Omnitrophota bacterium
TAGAAAATTCGTAAATATGATGGTTTGTACTCGTTGCGGATACCGGGAAACAAAACCTATATAAGACTTCTGCGCGTAGAAGACGCGGGGATATTATGGGCAATAAAACCTTAGAAATCTGCCCGGATTGCGGGCGAAAGTTGGTACATGCGGGCGGTTGCGTGGAATGTAATAGTTGCGGTTTCGGGGCGTGTGGATAAGATGGGGCGGTATTGTTATCATTTCGGTTGTAAGAACCCGGTTAAGTATCGAGAACCGATAAAAGAAAAGAATGTATTTGTTTGCCTAGAACACCGAAGAAAAGAAACCGTAGAAAATTGGCTTAGAAAGCGAGGGCGTTAAATGTGGGGCGACGAAATGGCAAAATGCCGGTACTGTTTAAAAAAGACGAAGTGTTACGTAAAATACGGAAATCGCTACTTCTGTTCGGAAAAATGCAAAAAGGCCTACAACCGCGAGGGAAAAGCATTTTAAGGTCTTCGTTAGACAAAAAGATACGCGAACTATCAAAGTTCGAAGAAGACTACATAGGGTTATCTTATGCAAGCGCAACCGAAGGAATCTACCGAATCGAAGCGGTTAATCCCCTGCGCGTGGGCGACCTGTTCTACAAACCCCCACACGAAAACGAACGAACTAGCGACCCGTTGTAAGATGGCCGGTTGTAGTGGCACAATCGCCCACCCGGATAAATGCCCGTTCGGGGCGTTCGTACCGCTAAACGAAACCGTTTTAAACCCTGCCTAAGTAATGCGAAGGCATGGAAGAAATACGAAAGGCCGTACTATTTCGGATTGGCGGGTCTATATCCCCGAATCAGGATACCGTCCGCGCAATAGACCTAGCGATTAACCTTACCGCTAAACAGATATTCGAAGAAGTAGCAAGCAAGACGAAGGACGCTAATTGTGATTGCCCGGCCTCGGGCGAATTAGGTTGCATCTGCGACCTTTACGAAGTCATGGTAGCGATAGACAAAATGCGGGTAAAGTACGGGGTGTAGTCATGCGTTCGGTTTGTTATAAATGCCGGAAATCATGCGAAGCGCGGAATCTCCGTAAGGGGAAGTGTTGCGATTGCAGGAATGGAAGGGCGGTAAAATGACTAAATGCGACGATTGCGGAATGAGGTTAGAGCGTACATTCCATAGGGAGAATTGGGCGGCTATCCCCCACTTCTTCCTTAACGGAAAGATTCTAAAGATACGGACGGACGCAGAGCGCCGGGCAGAAAGGAAGGCCTAGACATGGTAGAAGTATGTAGCATACACGGAAAATACGGGAATCCGAAATGCCAGGAGTGTTGGGCGAAGTTCTACGCCCTTTTAGATGAAGCGGAAAAGAAAGGGATTAAGGTTAATCTAGTAATGGATGAAAAAACGGGGGGTAATCATGCCTAAGTACGGTTGGAAAATTGAAAATCTGCTGTTCGAAGAAGACGTTAGGGCTATGTACAACCTAGCGGCAAGGGAAAAAGAGGCCGTACTTATCGCGCTTCTATGGATAACCGGCGCAAGACCGGCAGAACTCGCGGAATTAAAGAAGGAAAACGTACAATACGATTCTAGCCGGGTTAATATCACGTTGGCGACCAAGAAACTAGGGGAAGGCGGCGATTTCAAAATACGGAATCGTACCCTATCGTTCGTTAGACCGACCGGGCTAGACACGAATATCTATATCGAAACGGTAGTTAAGTACGTCGCCGCACTTCCCCCGGAAGCCCTGCTACTGCCCCATACTACTAGGTGGCAGGAAAACACCATAAACAGGATTGGGCAGAAAGGAATAGGGCAGAAGGTAAGCCCCTATCACTTTCGCCATTCCTGCCTAACGTGGATGGCTAGCAACGGGGCTACGATAGACGAACTCATGCAGTTTAAGGGCGCGTTAAGCGTCCTTTCTATCAGTATGTACATGAAGGCTAAACCGTTCGTTGTTTCCTTACAGAATCAGCGAAGAACCCGGGGCGCGGTCGCCCTTCCTATCCCGGCCAAACCCACCGAAGGCGACCAACCCCCGGAATCAAAAGGAGGTAATGATAATGCGAACGGACAAGGAGATACGGGAGAAACTAAGCCTTCTGATGGAGAAGGAAGCGCAACACCTTAAAGAAGGAATCCCATACCCGGCGTTCTCGGATGGCTATTCGAGCGCCTTAAAATGGGTCTTAGACTAGCGCGGCATTAGTTTAACGGTAGAACTCCGGTTTTACAAACCGGTGGTAGGCGTTCAATTCGCTTATGCCGTATTTCGCGGCGTTCGTTCAACGGTTTAGGACACCGTTCTACCAAAACGGTAATAGGCGTTCGATTCGCCTACGCCGCATAAAAAGGCAAGGGGGTAAAAACGATGTGGAATAAGCCAAGCAATACGGTTTTAATAAAACTCGGGAGTATCGTTAGGCATACCGAAGAACTTTTATCCCCAAAAGGGCATCAGTTCGACGCGGAAACATTAAAGGCGATGATAAACGACGAAGAATTAAAGGAATGGTTAGGGGAAATGGATAAACTAGCATTACTTCCGATAAAAAGATAACCCACAGGTGGCAACTATGGAAAAGTACAATAAGATTTTAACGTTGGGCGACAGGGCGATACCGGATATTTTGGAATCTGATTGCGTAATCGAAGAAAAAATAGACGGTTCGCAGTTCAGGTTCGGTATAGACGCGGAAGGAAAGCGTACCTTCGGCAGTAAGGAAGTGGAATATTCGGACGAACGCCCCCCGGACAAGATGTTTAAGGCGGCGGTGGATACTGCGGAAGGGTTGTTAAATTACGTCCCGCTAGACGTTAAGAATATCCTTTTTGTGTGCGAATACCTTACGAAGAAAAAGCACAATACGATAGAGTACGCCCGCGTCCCGGCAAAAAGCCTTATCCTATTGGACGTTCTTAGGGACGGTGCGCCGGATAGGGAGTTACGGAAGTTGTACGCTACGATATTCGAATTGGAAACTCCCCAGATTCTAGGGAATGGGCGCAACCTTTCGGTATCGGTCTTAGAAGACCTGTTAAAGACCGATTCCATGCTAGGCAATTCGAAAATAGAAGGGGTCGTAATAAAGAACTATGAAAAGCGGTTTATCTCGCATAATAAATCGTACCCCTATTTCGCAAAATTCGTAAGGGAAGACTTTAAGGAAGAAAATAAGAAGAATTGGGGGCAGGGGATACCGCTAGAAGCCCAGATACTAGGGGACTACCCGCAAGCCCCGAGATGGCAGAAGGCCTTACAGCACCTACGCGAACGCGGGGAATTGGAGAATACGCCCCGCGACATTCCGAAATTGTGCGAAGAACTTAGCCGGGACTTCGAAGAAGAAACGAAGGAAGCGATAAAAGAGCGCCTTTATCAAAAATTCCGGCATGGCCTATTAGCCGGTATGCGCCGGGGGCTAGCGGAATGGTATAAGGAAGAACTCGCCAAGAAGGTATTAGAAAAGTAGGCGCGGCAGGGATTACCTATGTTTAAATGTTGCATGTGCGGGAAGTACGCGGTAAAGATTATGGAAGGCTTTACCCTATGCAGTTCGCATGATTGTTACATTAAGGCGCACCTACCCGGCTACGGCCTTACCGTAGCCATATACGTTATCCTGATACTCGGCGCGTTCGTACTCGGGGGGTTGGGTCTATCAGGTTAGCCCCGTAGAATAGCGGCCAAGTTCGCCGGGCTTTGAACCCGAAGGCGTAGGTTCGATTCCTACCGGGGCTATGGGGGCGTAAGCGGGTTCTAATTCTCTACGCATCGTTGCCATACCCGCCCGCCCCCTTTTTAAAATTTAAGGTAGTTCGTATTATTATGGAAATCTATTGCGACGGGGGGGTAGTTAGGGATATACCCTATATCGTAATTGCGATAAAGCCCAAGATAGGAAAAGTAACCGGACATATTAAACGAATCCACCCCGGGCTAGGGAGTTATGAAGCAGAGGCAGAAGCGATACGCGAAGCATGTAGGGTAGCAGAAATAGGAGATACAATTATTACCGACCATCAGGGGCTTTATACGATATTAAACGACCCCGCTTTAATAAGAAATGCGAACGCGAAATTATGGCAACGTAAAGAGCGTAGCCACTTCTACGAATCAGTAGCCCAAGATATACGCCTAAAATCACTTTCCTTTAGATGGGTAAATAGGGGGGAGAACTACGCGGGGCATGTTGGTACTAGGCTAGCCGCTAAGATTAAATACCGGGAGATAACCGACGATACCCTACCCATGTTAGAAAAAATCCCGATTGAAAAACTTAAATGCGACGACCAAGAACGGACGGACACGCGCTATAAGATTGCTAAGTATATCTTCCGCTTCGCTAGGTGGGTGCGCGGGTAGTTCTTTAAAAGCGTTTTCGGGTTCTTAAACTGTTTCCTATTCGTAGGCCTGCCCGGGATTCGTTCGTTTCTTTATATACTTCTTTAAGAAGAAACGCGGTTTTCCATCCCCGGAGAAATGCGAACTTATGCCGAAAGACATATAAAGAAAAGGCCGTTTTACGACGTAAAACTACTTATACTTCGGCTGTGTAATACTATTGTTAGGCGGCTAGCCTAACGGAGTTGGCAACATGAAAGAAATAGACGCGATGAAAGCCTATTGCCTTCGGGCGGTAGAATTGAAACGCGGGCTAACAACGGAAGACCTACCCCAAGAGGCATTAACCACCCTAGTAGGGATTAACAAGAAAGGGGAAACCTATACCCGGCGGCTAATGAAGAAGGCCATAAAAGACCTTAACCTTAAATCGGGGGCGGCGGTATGATTCGCTGTTTCGTAAAATACTGCCGGGGCGAACCCGCCCAGAAGATTAACGGGCGGTGGGTCTGCGATAAAGACGACCACATAGGCGCGGCCTTTATCGCTATCGCAGAGCAGGGGGAGTAATCCCCAGGCCTTTTTCATTCTGCGCGGTAGCCCATCAGACGTAAAAGTATTAACACGACCGCAGAGCGTAGCGTTTTGCGCGGCTTCTAATTCGTCGCAGTTCTTTTTCCTATAACGAACCCATCCGGCAAATATCCAACTGTTCGGAAGGTTATAGGAGTGCGAAAAGAAGGCTTTACGATACTACGTTCTTCGTTATACCGCCCCAATATAGAATTAATATAAAGGATGATAAGTGTAGTATATATATTGAA
>JAQVUX010000026.1 GCA_028699255.1 Candidatus Omnitrophota bacterium
AATCGCCGGAGCCGGTGCAATCCACTGAGAGGCCTTTACCCTATTCACAAATAGCGTACCATTTTGGTTATCGCCTTCCACTATAAAATAGAGGTAAGAGACTTTTGCCAGGTTTATTCCGTGAAGGCTCGACGTCGGTATGGACCATATCTTTTCACTGCCAGACTCTATGCCATCCAGATATACTGAAGCTGACGCGCCGGCCTCATCCTTAATCTCAAGTTTGACCCTCTGCGGCGTGCCCTGTACCCCGAATATCAGTTCCGAAAGTCCGCTTAAGTCTTTCGAAGCCGCACCGCCTGATATACCATACGCGAATCCCGCGCCGGCCCATGCGCCTCCGGCAGGAATATTATAAACCATCTTCATTCCTCTATCGCTGGCTTCCAGCGTAGTTATATTAATAAGAGAATTTATGGCGGGGTAATCCACTCCCTGTCCGGGGATATTAATATCCTGACTCGTCAAGGTTGTCGAAGCGGATATCCAGAGAGGATCCGGCGTCCTGCTGATCCATAACACGCCCGTCTTATTCTCGGCCTCTACGACGAATGTTATATATTTAACATGTGTGAGGTCTATGCTTTGCAATAAAGAGACAGGGATCGCAAATATATTTTCTTGATTCGGATCAACCCCTTCAAGATAGACCGAAACAGCATGATTCAGGTTATCCTTAACCTCAACCTTCACCCTGCTATTATTGCCTTTTAAACCTACGATTATATTCTGCATGCCGCTCAAATTCGCTGCCTGGTCATAGACAATGCTTCCGGCCGCCCATCCGCTCTGGATATTAAAATGGTCATAAACCCATCCGGTCCCGGTGTCAACAATATCCTTGAATGCCAGGAAATGCTTTGCCTGTAAAGCCTTGCGCAAGTTTTCCTGCTCGGCGGTTAACGGTACCGCGGCTCCGGACTGATCACTCAAGCTCAAAGCATTTTTATAAAGATTCTTCACTGTATCTATCTTACCGATATCTGTGAAATAATTTTCCACATAATTCCCTACGGTATCTCCCTGTAAGGCCAACACGATCATCGCGTCATCCAGAGCCAGTTTACGGTTGCTCATATTACCGTTGACAGCTATAGCGTCTTTGAAACCAAAGGACGTGTCAGCGCCGACGGCGGCTAACCCATCTAACCAATTTATGGCCAGTGAAGGATCTACAAGATATGCAAGGGCCGAAGCATAAGGCGCGCAAACATTTTCCGAAGCCGGATATGTCGCAAGAGCGGCGACACCGAATTCATCGTATCCGTTTTCAGTATACGGGTCCATCGAGGATGACAACAGCGAAGGCAACCCGTTGGTTCTTGCGAAATAGTCCTGGATAAGAGCAAAGTTCTTCAGAGCGGCTCCGAAGCCGCTTACCGATCCGCCGGCATCTTCCGACCAGCTGGTTTCTTTGAAAAATATGCTTGGTAAGAACGCCTGGAACATGGCGCCGTTGCCCGACTTCAATGTATTCAAGCTGACTCCGCCGTCTATTGAGCAAGTCGCGCTATTCTTTCCTAAATTCGTCCATGTAGCCTGATTTATGTTATTCTGGACTATGCCGAATATAACACCCAGCCTCAGCTCATCAAATATATTATCCGCATAGTAAGGCGTCCCGCTCAAAAATCCCTGAGGAGTGCCGACATTGTTGGAATCTATGTCCAGCGCGAGATACATTTTATTACTGGCCGTATCGACAAGCTTAGTCCAGTCCATTCCGTTAAGTATGGCCTGCGCATCGTTCACAAGCAATTTTATGGGATCAGCAGGATCCGCGCTCGCGTCAGCTTCAGCCTTGTACGCTCCTATAACCGCAGCAAGCGAGGCCGCGAGATTACCATTGTCAGCCTGAGAGATGACATGCACACTCGTATTAGGATCTTTTTGCGGCGTATTGTTCACAAAGACGTATGTATAGTAGAGGCCGTTCCATTTCTGGGCCGCAGGAAGGTCGCTAAGAGCGGTAACGGACTTTGAGAGCATGTCAAACGCCTGCTGCTGACTGACGCCCGCAACCGCCAGATCACCTCTAGCGACAAGTAACCACTGTGTCATGGATAAACCTATGTTTGTCGGCGACGTATATTTACCGATGTCACCCACAGCCGGATTTGTGTCATAAGTAAGCTTAAGCCCGTATTGCGTAACATCGACGTTTGCGGTGACGGTATTATTGTCCGGGAATCTTGCAGTCCCGGGAGAATAAAGATTTTGAGACGGAAGATTTATGTCCTCTGATGTATATATTGTGGATGGTGAAATAAATGCGGGATTGACCATATAATCTATCGCGATATTCCCTGTCTTATTGTCGCCTTCCACTATGACAGCGAGGTTCTTTATATTCGCGAGGTTGACGTTACCTAAGAGAGTCGACACGTCTACAGTGTAGTACTTCATCGCTGTGGAGGATATGTTCGCAAGGTATATGGCGCTATTATTGTTGAGTGAATCGGAGAGCTCGAGCTTTACGGTGGATTCAGTGCCCATCAGGCCTATCACTATCGTCTTACCCGTGAAGTCGCTTGCTACGGTGTAATTTAAGTTAGCGCCTATCCAGCCGCCGTTAGCGCCTGATTTCGTATCGTAGTTATTTATGGCCATGCCGTAGGTGGTCTTCGTTATTACGCCGACGACATCCGTGGGCTTCACTACGGTGGCAGCCGGGTCCGAAAGGCTGTTCACAGGCACGCTCACGTCCGCGGCGGTCTTGGAAGAGTCATTGGAAGATGAGATCGTCTTCGGGGTATAGTCTATGGCTATATCGCCTGTCTTATTATCGCCTTCCACGATTACCGCTATACCTTTTATATTCGCCAGGTTCGCTGTTCCCGAGAGCTTCGACAGGTCTATGGAGTAGTACTGCATGGTTGTGGATGATACGCCGGAGAGATATACGGAGCTCTTATTCGGCGTGGGTGCTGTGTTATCGGATATCTCGAACTTCACGGTGCCTTCGGTGCCCATGACACCTATCACAATGGTCTGGCCTGTAAGGTTCTGGGCGGCAGTGTAACTTAAGTCCGCCCCTATCCAGCCGCCCGAAGCGCCTGACTTCGTGTCGTATCCGTTAATGGCCATGCCGTGCGCGGTCCTTGAGGCGGAACCTACCGCGTCAGAGGGCTTAAGCGCTATGAGCGTCGGGTCGAGCACGCTCGAAGCCGGTATATTCACGTTAATAAGGGTCTTAGTGGGATCCGCCGGGATCGTCGTGGCGTTCTTCGTGTAATCTATCGCGATATTCCCTGTCTTATTGTCGCCTTCCACTATGACAGCGAGGTTCTTTATATTCGCGAGGTTGACGTTACCTAAGAGAGTCGACACGTCTACAGTGTAGTACTTCATCGCTGTGGAGGATATGTTCGCAAGGTATATGGCGCTATTATTGTTGAGTGAATCGGAGAGCTCGAGCTTTACGGTGGATTCAGTGCCCATCAGGCCTATCACTATCGTCTTACCCGTGAAGTCGCTTGCTACGGTGTAATTTAAGTTAGCGCCTATCCAGCCGCCGTTAGCGCCTGATTTCGTATCGTAGTTATTTATGGCCATGCCGTAGGTGGTCTTCGTTATTACGCCGACGACATCCGTGGGCTTCACTACGGTGGCAGCCGGGTCCGAAAGGCTGTTCACAGGCACGCTCACGTCCGCGGCGGTCTTGGAAGAGTCATTGGAAGATGAGATCGTCTTCGGGGTATAGTCTATGGCTATATCGCCTGTCTTATTATCGCCTTCCACGATTACCGCTATACCTTTTATATTCGCCAGGTTCGCTGTTCCCGAGAGCTTCGACAGGTCTATGGAGTAGTACTGCATGGTTGTGGATGATACGCCGGAGAGATATACGGAGCTCTTATTCGGCGTGGGTGCTGTGTTATCGGATATCTCGAACTTCACGGTGCCTTCGGTGCCCATGACACCTATCACAATGGTCTGGCCTGTAAGGTTCTGGGCGGCAGTGTAACTTAAGTCCGCCCCTATCCAGCCGCCCGAAGCGCCTGACTTCGTGTCGTATCCGTTAATGGCCATGCCGTGCGCGGTCCTTGAGGCGGAACCTACCGCGTCAGAGGGCTTAAGCGCTATGAGCGTCGGGTCGAGCACGCTCGAAGCCGGTATATTCACGTTAATAAGGGTCTTAGTGGGATCCGCCGGGATCATCGTGGCGTTCTTCGTGTAATCTACCGCGATATTCCCTGTCTTATTGTCGCCTTCCACTATGACAGCGAGGTTCTTTATATTCGCGAGGTTGACGTTACCTAAGAGAGTCGACACGTCTATGGTGTAGTAC
>JAQVUX010000027.1 GCA_028699255.1 Candidatus Omnitrophota bacterium
ATGAAGCAGGGGGTTTAAAACTATGAAGGGGGTAATACGGCTATGCGACTAGGGGCGTATATCCTGCTGATGTTTTCTATAACGGTAGTCTTCTACATGATGGGTTACAACTCGGTAGCCCTAAACGCCCTGTACGCCGCACAATCCGGGGACACGTTCGATATAGCGACTTTCTTAGGGCATCTAGCGGAAGGCGCGTTAGCCCCGCAGAACGCGATAGGTACGGTTCTAGCATTAATCGCAGGCGCGGCGGCTACGCTTATTGCAGGGTACGCGGCAATCTATATTATCCCGCTAGCCTTCCTTCTAATGTTTCTTAACCTAGTAGTTTATCCCTTCTCATTCGTCCTAGACCCGGCTATGCCGGACATGATAAAAGTCCCGCTAGTGGTTTTCTTTAACCTTCTTTCGATAATGGCGGTTCTTTCCTTCATTCGGGGGGGTAATGTCTGATGGCAGACGGGCTTATAGAATTGGAAAATTGGGCGGGGGATGGATTCGCGCAGACAGTAGGCGACCCTATCTTTATGGGTATCCTGCTTCTAGGCTTCTTCTTCGGCTTTACAATGTTGCAGGGGTTAGGATTTAGCGGGAAACTGCTTATTCTCGTCCCGGTGGCAATACTCGCCTTCCCATTTATCCCATTCCTGCCGGTATTCTTAGGCCTAGTTTGCGCCTTTATCCTATACCTAGCGCTAGCGAAAATGGATAATAAGTAGGGCTACCCATGAAAAAACTACCCTTCCTTTACGAAAAAGTACGTTCATTCCTAGAATCCGCAGAACAAAAAAAAATAGACCGGGACGCTATGCGGGCAGAACTCGCAAGTAAATTTAGAATCTCTAGGGGGGATACTAACGAAGTCCTTAAAGAAATGCAACAATTCGGCGCGATAAAGAAACGAACCCGGCAGAAGATAGAATTATAAATAATACCCTAGCCTTTATATATAAACTCTACTTTCTGTATCCATCAACCCGTAAGGGTATATGGAGATGATGAAAGGATGGAAAAAACGTATGTTGCAAACAAGGGCGCGGGCATGGTTTCAACTATCATAGGATTGGTAGTTGCGATTATCGTACTCGTTGCGGTGGCCATCCCGGTTACGACCGAGATTATAGACAGCGCGAACCTTACCGGTACAACGGCTACCGTTGTGGGGCTTATGCCGCTGTTCCTCGGACTTCTCGGCCTGCTGATGGTTGCGGCACTTTACGGCTAACCCCCGTAAATCTAGCCGGGGGGAAACCCCCGGCTTCTACTTTTTAAAAAACCCTAACGTTAATAAATCCTAACCACGATTAGGAAGCATGGAAGACGCTACCGAATCCCCCGGAGAGCAGAAGAAAAAGAAACCTTCTTTTTTCGATAAGGCAAGGGATAAATACGATTCTGCCAAACGGAAATACATAGACGAAAACGACGACGTACAGGACGCTATCAAAGAGGGGCAGACCTACGTAACCGAAGTAAAGAAGGACTACGGGGAAGTAAAGAAATCGGCGGGGGAAGTTAAGGAATCGGTAGTACAGATTAAGCAGGCCTTAAAGGAAAGGGAAGAACGGAAGCGCGAAGAACAGCATAGTAAAATTCAGAATCAGATACGCGAACGGCAAGACCGGATACGCCTTAAACAACTTAGTTACCAAGAACAAAAACTAGCGGCGCGAACTACCGAACAGAACCCGTTAAAGGCGATGCTATCCCCTAAACCGAACGTGGGCGGGAATCCCCAGATGTTCGGAAATACTGGCAATTCAGTTATGCTTAACCTTCTTACAGGGAAGGGGCAGGAAGCCCGCCCGCGCAAGCACTACGTTACCGTAATAGACCGGGGAACGGCGCGCAGGGTGGAAGCAGGCCAATACGCCCAACCCACCCCGCAAGCCCCGCCCGCGCCCGGTAACTCGCTTCTAGACCGCATGACGCTAGGCAACCCATCCCTACTTAACCAACCGGCCGGAAAGCCTGCGTTCGACTATGCGCTAACCGGAAATTCCCTACGCGACCGCATGAAATTATCTAATGCGAAGTACGGCTATTCGTTCGCAACTAAAAAGAAAATGAGGTATCTTTAATGATTATCGAGTTCGTAACAGGACTAGGGGTAATTATAGGTATCCTAGTAGTCCTAGCAGAAGGGACTAAGAAACCCGAAATAGGCGCGTTCGCTAGCGTCCTGCTTATCATTATGGCGGCATGGATTCTAGGCGATGGCCTGCAATACAAAGTAGGCGACAATTCTACGATAACTAGAAGCGGCATTAACCCGTCCGTTTCGCATGACGCGGGTACGTCGTTAATAGTAGATGAAAATACGACTTCCCTTACGGTAAATTCACAGATGAATACGACTATTAATCAAACAGAAATAGTAACCACGACCGCAATCTACCAAGATGTACCGGCTACCCCATTTATCGAATTGCCTACCTTCTTCGGCCTTATCTTCATGCTTCTAGGAATGTACGGGCTTCTGCATTACGTAACCGACGTAACGGGGATGTTATGATTAAGCGGATAGGGTTAATTCTATTCGTATTGCTAGCCCTTTCTATCCCTACTTTTAGTTGGAATGGCAACGCTACCGGGGGTACGGTAACGACCATCATAGACGGTGGCGTTAATTATACGATTCATACATTTACAGCTAACGGGACTTTTAGTGTAAGCGGCACACCTATAAACGCTACTGTATTGGTTGTAGCCGGAGGCGGAGGCGGAGGGTCGAACCCAAGTACGGGAAACGGTGGGGGTGGCGGTGCGGGAGGCCTAATATATAACACGTCCTACAACGCTACCGGGGCAATTACCGTAGTAATCGGAAGCGGCGGCGCAGTAGATACGAACGGGCAAAATTCGTCTTTCGGTACGCTTATTGCGGTAGGTGGTGGAAAAGGCGGCAAATATTATAATACCGCAGGAGGCGCGGGCGGGTCAGGAGGCGGAGGCGGGCAGGAAACCGCCGCAGGGGGAAGCGGTACGGCAGGGCAAGGAAACGCGGGCGGTGCGGCTAATACTACTATCCATTCGGGAGGCGGTGGCGGCGGCGCAGGGGGCGCAGGGCAAAAGGGTGTAACAAAAGGGGGCGCAGGCGGCACAGGGTTAAATTATTCTATAAATGGTACTACTGTATGGTACGCCTGCGGGGGCGCGGGCAGTACCCATAATTCGATAGACGATTATCAGGCGGGCGGAATATGCGGGGGAGGCGACGGGCAAGGTAAGTCAGGGGGGGTCGCCCGCGCACCAACCCCGGGGGTAAATGGTACAGGTGGGGGCGGAGGTGCAGGCGGAGAAAGCAAGACCGGCGCAATAGGCGGTAACGGTATCGTTATAGTCAGATACGAAACCCCCCCGCAATTCAACGTAACAGTTACCCAACCGGAGGCAGACGGGTTTTATACAATTAACGACGTTATGGAGGAAATAAGATGTTACGGCGACCTACCATCGTATATCCTTAACGTCTATTTAGACGGGGAAATAATAGATTCAAATTACGAAGTAGAAAACGACACCCCATTTTTTACCTATAACTACATGTCCGACGGCGCACACCTCCTCTACGCCACCTGTACCAACGGGACAAAAACCGTACAATCGCCGGATATAGATTTTATTGTTCAGGGTGCGCCGAAGATGAATATAACCGCGCCATTGGATGGGACTACCGGCCTATCCTCAACTATCGCCTTCGGGTATTACGGCACAAGCCTAGAAGCGGAAATTTCGTGTATAGTATTTTTAGACGGTATCCTTAATCAGACCGAACCGCTTTATCAGCAGGGGACTTACGCGCAGTTCGTTATTAACAATATCGCCAATGGCGCACATACAATAGAGGTAAGTTGTACGGATAGTTACGCTAGCGAAGGAAGTACCGGAGAGGTGGGATTTGTGGTTACTGATACTTCGGGCGGCGGAGGAAATGTTACGGGAAGTAACGGCTTCTGGGTATCTAGGTACTGCCTAATGCCTAGCATATCGAACCGCGCCGCGCCTATGACGTTCTTTACAAGATTAGGCCGATAATGAAAACCGAATACGCCGCTAGGATATACGGGGCTATCGGTTCTTCTTTCTGATACGACCGGAAGAACGCTATTAGCATGGCCAAGAGCAGTACCATAAGCGTAGCAGGCATAACCGCCATAACCCCGGCAACGGGCGGTATAAGCAGAACGTCCCCCCAAGACAGGATAGGCGTACCTTTTGCGATTGCCAACGCGCTATTTAGGCCGAAGATTAGCGTAAATG
>JAQVUX010000028.1 GCA_028699255.1 Candidatus Omnitrophota bacterium
GGACAAAGATTACCGGCTTCAACAAGAAGGGCGGCGGCTCGCCTCGCGTTGAGATAGCGGAAGCATTCAACAGCAAGGGTGAGCTTCTGGACGGCAACTACATGAACATCTTCAAAACGGCTGGTTTTGCTGCGCCTGCCGCCAGCTTCTCCGCTTCTGCCGAGCTTTGGAAGAAAAACCCGAAGAAGATGGATGAAGACTATTACAACGAAATGCGATACCGGAATAAGCCTGCTCTGCCGGGTGAGATACATACCGGCTTTGAGGATACCGGGAAAGAGTATAAGTGGCAGGACGGCGGCACATCGCGGATATACGCAACGAACTTCAACTCCAAGCAGCCTAAGCTGGTAAACGGCGAGCGAAAGCTTACTGATACCAATATGAAGATGGAAGTAGAGGTCGATAACGAAGGGAGAATCGTTGATAAACTACTTCGGGAAGTGCTTGATGACCCGGAAATATTCTCAGGCAAAGACCTTGATCGATCATTCGAAAAGGCTTTAAATGCCGAAAAAGAAACATGGGTAACGGTTTCCCCGTCTTCATATATGGCAAATGAAACGCTGCACCATCACCTGCCCGTTAAATACGACGGTCTGGGAGCGCCTATCATTACGAAGGGCGAATTTGCCGGTAAGAGGCTGGATGAAGTGGTATCCGGTAATAAAGTCAAAGGCTCATTCTATCGGGAACCCGGCGAGGAGAAACTTCCTATAAAGGTCGGTGGCCGTGTCAGGTTTAAGCGTCCGGGAACAGGCCAATGGGAAGAAGGAGATCTGGTCGCTAAGACCCGTAACTCTTTCAGTATACACACCGACGATGGGAATGACTTTACCGTCAATCGGGTGGCTGCTGTAAGGCGAAAAAAGCAACTTATACCGAAGTCCGGAGCCATTGGCGAAGTAACAGATGAAAATATGATAAAGATATATCTCCCGAAGGGTAAGGCTAAAGAGTTTGCCAGGGTTCCGGGAACGTTGGTGGAAGGTAACACAGTCACGGTAGACCTCGGGGGCTCATTTGAACACGTCCGGGATATGCTGGGTGGTATATCATTGAGGGATGATGCTAAGAAGCTGGTAGACCACTATTACGATAGTCGAAAGAAGATGGCGAAGCAAAAGGATGTCCGGATGTTGGAGCCTTACGGCGAAGAGCATCTTCGCAAGGGAGCACCGGGGCTTTCCGGTGTTGGCCTGAAAGAAACATATGATTGGTATGATAGCGAAGGGACAAAACACACTGACCCGCTGATTCTTGAGCCGCATCAAAGATCGGCTGTGGAGGCTATAAGCCGGACGGGAAGCCACGTTCTCGGGCATGGAATGGGAACGGGCAAGACTTTATCCGGAATCGCCGGGGCATTGAACCTGCATAAGCAGGGGAACGCAAAGAAGACCTTGATATTATGTTCCTCCGGGAACAGAGACAACTGGCATGAGCAGTTGAGCAACTTTACCACGGAAGAGCCGACGATCTACGGTAATAGTGGGGAAACAAAGAGGAAGAATGGCAAGTATTCAGCCGGGGGCAAAGAAAGTAACAGCTTCTTCAATGTCGTAGGCTATGAGATGTTCCGGAATAACCCTGAGAAGTATCTTGATGGTGTCGATACAGTCATCGTTGACGAAGCGCACCACGTAAAGAATACCGGGGCGGAGCTTCGCAAGTCCCTTGATCGTGCCGGTGGCCAGCTTAAAAACCGTATCATGCTATCCGGAACACCAATGGAGAACAGCCCGGACGAGCTTTACTCGCTTATCAACTACAGCACGGCGGGAAGACATAACCTCGGAACGAAAAAAGAGTTTATGGAAAGCTACACGGTTAAGGCTAAGAGTGAAAAGGGACGCGGCCAGGTAACATTGATGAACCCGGAGAAATTGAAAGACCTGGGAGAAAAGCTTGCCCCGCATATGCAGTATAAGAGCACCAGTGAGCTTGAGGGCCGTAAAACCCCGAATAAGGAAGAAAAAACCCACTATCTTGATATGACCGATATGCAGAAGAAGATGTATAAAGGGTTAAAGGGGTTGAAGCCGGAAGAGCAGAGGGCTTTAAAAAACGATAGGGATGCTATTAGGGCGGGTAAAAACGTTCAGTCTTCGCAGTTGTCGGAAGTGGCAATGCGGAAGTTGTGGACCCAGCGGCAGACAGCCAACACCGCCTATGCAACGGATAATAGCAAAAGCATCGAGGAAAAGTATGCCGAGTCTCCGAAAGCACAGAAAGCATATGAGCTTATGCTGGAGCATTTTAAACAAGTACCGGACGGTAAGATTGTCCTCTTCAGCGGTCAGACTGGCGAGGAAACGCAGAGCGGGGCGCATTTGCTTGAGCATGTAGCCAAGAAGGTTCAAGCTAACCTGGGGTATGATTATGGAAAATATCTTGGTAAGTCTTCCAAGGGTAGAAGTGGAACGTCTGAAGTTGAGCGGCAGCGGGCGGCGAAGGAGTTCAAAGACCCGGCTGGCAATAACCGTATTATCATCGTCAGCGACGCGGGCTCGGAGGGTATAAACCTGAGAACAGCTTCGATGCTTATAAACTTCGACGCTGAATGGAATCCGATGAAGATGGAACAGCGCAAGGCCCGTGCTCTTCGCTTGGATAGCAAGAGAAAGAACGTTGCTATCCATAACCTTGTGATGAATGACACTTCAGAAGGAGCGGATGATTCTGTCGATAAGCTTATCGAGGAGATCGGAGCGCATAAGGCGAAGATAGCGCAGCAGATCGAATCTGCGGTGAAGACAGCCGATATAAGGGGGCCGCGATACAACAACATTAACCCTTCCAATATACGCAAGTGGGGTGTTGTGGACGGCTTGAGAAAGTCCATGTCGGGATTGTTTATACCGGTGAAGCCCGAAAGCAGGCTTGTAATAGGGATAAGGAAGAATCCGCCGTTGATATTGAAGTAAAATCAATTTTGGGGAAGGAAAAAGCCTCTCGGGAGTCCGGGGGGCTTTTTTTTATGCCATTTTAGGCGCAGAAACAAAATTTGTTGTAGAATGTATATAGTAATGGAAGATGAAAGGGGGCGTTGACGTTGGAACGTTTAGGAATGATAGTCAATAAAGATACGGGAGCACTGTTCGATGTATATGAGTGGCCGGGGCCGTTTGAGGGGTCTGTCTTTGCTCCTGAAGGGGCGACACACGTTATCGAATGCTACACGGAGAAGAGAGCCGGGGGGTTCGGATATCGGGCGGCACGGATACTAAAGACGGTTGCACATGTGGCCGTTGATGAAGGCGAAGGCGGCGAGGTTATATGGGAAAAGTGGCCGCTGAAATATCGACCGAGTTTCTTATAAGGAGGGCTAAATGCTTAGAACGTTTGTTGAGTTAAAGTCACGCTATAGGGGCGAAACAGATTATATTGTAACCTTCTCTGATGAACCCCGGAATGAGCATCGAATCACTTTTGTCGAAGAAGGGAGGTTGTTCAAGAAGCCGCTATGGGGGCCGGAAGAAAGAGCGGGGCTTGCCATTGAAGCAGTTCGCGAATGGATGATCGAGGACCACAAACGGCAGATCGAATGGTTCAAAAGGAAGGGCTTCGATATTCCCGACAGGCTTCGGGAAAACCCGAAAGACTATAAAATTCAAGGAGGCAAATGATGGACGAGAACAACTTGACTGCGGCGGAAACTTTAGAGAAGGTGAACAATGATGCACGTAGAACCGGTGAGGAAGTCGGTAAGGGGTTAGCGCTTCTATGCAACAGCTATTCCCGCGAAATGACAACCAAGGCGTTTGTAAAGGAAATAACCGAGCGAACCCATCGGACCTTACAGCAACAGATTATGAAGATGTTTCTGGAGGTAATATTCGCATGGGCCAAGCAAGCCGATAGCGGTGACTATGACGGACGCAACGAGGCTACGGTAAAGATGGCGCAGCGCATACGTGAAGCATTGGGCGATGATGTTTACTTGCCGTTCATCTAACCGGCCAGAAACAAAATTTGTTGT
>JAQVUX010000029.1 GCA_028699255.1 Candidatus Omnitrophota bacterium
AATACCCGGTATTATAAATGCCCTTGCGGTAATAAATTTAAGGCTATCGAAAAAGATGCATAACAGCACCACCCAAGGAAGGTAGCTTTAAAAAATTTTCTCGTCGGAGAGTAAAAACATTTTTCCGAATTACGGAACAAGTTGCTTGCATTCTAAAATTCATAGTGTAAGCTATAAGTAGATAAAAATTCGAAATAATCTCGTCGACGGACGAGTTTATTTATAAAAAAGACGGCAATTGTGGTGCCACAATCACTACGCTTGCCGTCTTTTTGTATTTAGTGGGCAGTAGAGTGCTCTACCATTCTATTGCCCACTATTTTTTGGAGTCATATGACAGTACCATCGCTTCAGGACATGCTCGACAATGTCGAAATCGCTATAAATAACATCCTCGCCGGCGGCGCCGTTCAATCTTATTCCGTCAACGGCCGTAATCTACAAAGGTGTTCACTTAACGAGTTGCGAGATCTCCGGAAACAGCTTAAGGCTGAGATCGCGGCCGGCCAGACCACGCCGACCAGATCGTATGCATCATTTTCGAGGCCATCATGAGTAAAAAGGAAACGAAAATCACGGTTATTGACCGGGCCGCCAACGCGATTGATAGGACGATAGGGTTTTTCTCGCCTGAGCGCGGCATGCGCCGCACCGCTGCGCGTATAAGCCATAAAATGATGGCCGCATCTTATAAAGGCGCAGAAAGAAGCCGGCTACGCGGTGACTGGTATACTCAGGGATTCTCGGCCGATAGAGATTTGTATACAGATCGAGATATACTGGTACAGCGCAGCAGGGATATCAATAGGAATGATGCTTTTGGATCAGGCATCACAAATACCATTGTCATAAACGATGTAGGAAACGGCATAATCCCGCAAAGCGCCGTTGATACCAAAATCCTTAAGATAACCGATGAGCAGGCGGCAGAGTTCCAGGAAGCCGCGGAAATAGCTTGGGACCGATGGGTGCCTTATGCCGATGCCTCTGAGCGCCTCGATTTTTATGAAATCCAGGCGCTTGTCGATAGGCAGACGCTCGAAAATGGCGAGTCTATATTACTACCGATGATGCTTAAGGACCCTACAAGGCCTTATTCTATTGCCTTGATGAATATAGAATCGGACAGGCTTGTTACACCATCCGGGATGGCAGGTAATAAAGACGTAAGGTTTGGTGTAAAAATTGGAGACCGCGGCGAGCCGATAGAATACTATATCCGGAAAACCCACCCGGGCGATCTCTACTCCAGTTTCGCCGGCACCGGCGAATATATGACCTATAAAGCTAAAAACGCCCAGGGCCGGAAGAATGTTTTTCATTTATACGAGCAGAAGCGCGCCGGACAAAGCCGGGGTGTGCCATTCTTTGCCCCTGTGCTTGATTATTTTAAGGATGCTTCCGAATATTCTGAAGCGGAACGCGTAGCCGCGCGCCTGGCCGCGTGCATAGCTATTTTTGTTAAAAAGAATAACGTTAATCAATCCTTCCAGAAAAGAACTACTGCTAACAGCTCCGGCCAGCGTATAGAATCGATCGAGCCCGCGATGTTCGAATATTTGGACGATGGCGAGGAGATACAATCCTTTAATCCGAATCGTCCAAACGCGCAATTCGAACCGTTTATGGACCATCTTTTAAAAGCCATATGTTCCGCACTAAACCTTTCTTATGAGATCGTATCTAAAGATTTCAGCAAGTCAACATATTCCAGCGCCAGGGCCGGATTGTTACAAGCTTATAGATATTTTCGCATGCGACAAAATTGGCTGTCCCGCAAGCTTAATCAACCGGTATGGGAAATGGTGCTTGAGGAGGCCTTTTTAAGGGGTGAGTTGCCGGCAAAGAATTTTTATGAACAACGGTCAGCTTGGACGCGGGCCAGATGGATATCTCCCGGATGGGAGTGGGTGGACCCGCTTGCGGAGGCAAAAGCATCAAAGTTGGCAGTTGATTCCGGATTATCATCCCTAAGTGATGAAGCCGCGGCACAAGGAAAAGACCTGGATGAGCTTCTCGCTCAACGCGCGCGCGAAGAGCGGAAGATCAAAGCCCTGGAAGAAAAATACGACATAAAAATTATAAAGGACGATATGGCTATTCAGAAAGACGGCCACAATAATGGAGGCACTGCAGATGTCAAAAAAAATCAATGAACTATTCTTCATGAAGTCATGGGCAATGAAAGAAGATGTGCTTACCTCGTTTACCGAGATAGTCATAAGGCACATTTCAGGCCAAAAACTGTCTATGGCGGAGATTGAAGCTCGTACAGGCGCCTCTACTAAAGACGAACCGCCTGATTATGCAATAGACGCGAAGGGGACAGCGCGTATTCCGATTTATGGTGTAATAGCTAAGAGGGCGAGCATGGTTAACGGCATATCGCAGCCGCCCGGAACATCCGTTGAGGAAATTCGCCGGGATTTTAACGCGGCATTGAATGATCCGGCCGTGAAATCTATTGTACTCGACGTCGATTCTCCCGGAGGAAGCGTCGACGGTATTACTGAATTATCAGATTTGATATATGCTGCCCGCGGTAAAAAACCGATTAATGCCTATACAGATGGGCAAATGGCTTCTGCCGCTTACTGGATAGGATCCGCGGCGGATAAGATTTACGCGACAAAAAGCGCGGAAGTCGGATCTATCGGGGTATATGCTGTGGTACATGATTTCAGCCGGTCCGCTAAAAACGAAGGGATCGACACTACCGTGATCAAGGCCGGTAAATATAAAGCCGCAGGATATGCATATAAACATCTCAGCGAAGACGACCAAAGCGCTATCCAAGATAATGTTAACTCGTATTATGACTTATTCGTGGACGGCGTAGCGCGTAATCGCGGCATTTCGGCCGAAGACGCTCTCAAACTGGCTAATGGGAAGACCTATATAGGGAAAAAAGCCGTGAATATAGGGCTTATTGACGGTATCCGGAACATAGAAGAGGTATTTGAAATCAAGGCGTGCAGTAACACTTATGAGGATAAAAAACGCCGTACTCAGGTCTTAATTCCATGTAAGGGCTGTAATGAAGAAATCGATTTTGAAGGACAACCCAAGACCGCCGCGGGGGCGGTCGAGTGCCCGAAGTGTGGGCGAATGATCGACCAGGAAGGCAAGGTCTTGGTTGATAAGACAGTAGAAACGAAACAAAAAAAGGAGGAGGGTAGTATGGAAATAAAAGATCTTACGCTCGAGACATTAAAAGCTCAGCGCTCCGACCTCGTGGAGGCCATCCTTAAAGATGGTAAAGAGGCAAGCGCGCAGGCGGTGAAGGATGGTGTTAGCGCAGAAAGAGCGCGCGTGTTGGGTATTATCGGAAAGGCGAAGGTGTATAAGGATGCCGGCGTAGAGGATCTTGTGAAAGGTTCAATCGAGAAAGGCGAGACCGTCGAAATCGCCGAAAGCGGCTTCAAAACGAAGAAGATTGATTCCCTCACGGGTGAGGCACCTAAAACTCCGGGACCAGGTGAGGATGTCGGCGCGGCCGCCAAAACCCACCTGGATATAGCAAAAGAATACGCCGCGGCTAATAAGTGTTCCATAACCAAGGCGTTGCAGGCCACAGCTCCAAAGAGAGTAAAAGCATAGCTATATTTTATTACTGACGCGCCGCGTCAGAATGTAGTTATCTCAGCGCAATAAACAAGGAGGATATCGATGAGTCAGCAAAATGAGGGAAATAAGGGTTTTGAGGCTGGAGAAGCCCTGGAGGCGTTTCGCAG
>JAQVUX010000030.1 GCA_028699255.1 Candidatus Omnitrophota bacterium
CGAGACCTGAAAATAACCGGCGCTATCCCAGTCGCGAGCCTCGGCCTGACTTTTGATCTCCCTGGTTCAGATAATCTCACTGGTTCTGATAACCTCCTCAGCCCTGATAATCTTCTCAGCTCTGATAACCTCCCTGGTTCTGATAACCTCCGAGGTGGAACCAGTCTAAGTAATTCCTCCTCGGAGGTTGGCACCGGTCTCGGAGGCGTGACTGTTGCTGATAACCGTGTTGCCGATAACCGCGTAGGTGCGACTGTTGCCGATAACCGCGTAGGTGCGACCAGTCTAAGTAATCGCTCCTACGCGGTTGACCAGCAGATCCTCACCATCCCCGTCGAACTAAAACCGGACGGCCTCTACATCCTCGGCACCGACACCATCAATATTAACGGCCTCGACCAGACAGGCCTCTCCGTCATCGTGATGGAAAATGCGATGGAAAATAGGGACTGTCCCCCAGGTGGGGATATGACTAAGGTGGGGACTGTCCCATTTTCCCGAAGTGATCTCCTCCTCTTTAACGGCTCCAAAATCGCCATCGACGGCTCTGTTATCTCAATAGCCTCGGGTAGCGCGTTCTTCTATGACGCGACCGTTGCTGATAACCGTGTTGCTGATAACCGCGTAGGTGCGACCAGTCTAAGTAATCGCTCCTACGCGGTTGACCAGCAGACCCTCGGTGCGACCAGTCTAAGTAATCGCTCCTACGCGGTTGACCAGCAGACTCTCATCTCCCCCGAGGCTGGCACCGCTCTCGGCACCGGCCCCTCGCTCTCCGAGTCTCTCGCCGACTCTAATCTCACTCCCATCCAGAGCCTCTTCGCCCCGGCGCTCGCCTGGGCTGACTCCGCAACAGGCGCCAAGGCCTTCACATTCACCGACAATGTCTACACCATCGCCTCCGACGGCTCCAAAATCGCCATCGACGGCTCTTCCATCTCGATAGTCTCGGGTAGCGCGTTCTTCTATGACGCGACCCTCACTGATAACCGCGTAGGTGCGACCAGTCTAAGTAATCGCTCCTACGCGGTTGACCAGCAGACCCTCGGTGCGACCAGTCTAAGTAATCGCTCCTACGCGGTTGACCAGCAGACCCTCATCTCCCCCGAGGCTGGCACTGCTCTCGGCACCGCGCCCTCGCTCTCCGAGTCTCTCGCCGACTCTAATCTCACTCCCATCCAGAGCCTCTTCGCCCCGGCGCTCGCCTGGGCTGACTCTGCAACAGGTGCCAAGGCCTTCACATTCACCGAGAACGTCTACACCATCGCCTCCGACGGCTCCATAGTCGCCATAACCGGCGTCTTCGATATCGCAAACGACAAAATCGTCGTATCATCCTACGATAAATTCATAGGAGACGAATCGCTTCTTCCAAATGCCAAGCGCCCTGCGCAGATGGAGTCCATAGGCGGTTATCTCGATAATCTCGTTAATGAGAAAATAGATCCCGTCATATGGCCCGCTATCCAGAAATTTGCTCAAGACAACCCAGGATACAGTCCCATTACTATGCTACAGTTTATCTCAACAACCCTTAAAGATTATGGTGTAAGAGATAGCGTTATGTGCGCAAGCGTTTACATGATTGCCTGCTATCTTGTTACCGATATCCCGGGCGCAAGCGAGGCTATGTTAAGGCTTGCGTTGAGTTTCGCGGAAGGAACAGTGAAGGAATATGTACAATTCGCCCTGGAATCGGGTGTAGCTTCGGTAGGTATCGCTCTGCAGAACCTTACAACCCAATTCATCGGCTTTAAAGTGGACATTGGCTCAAGTATAAGTATAATAAAAGATGCATGGAATGCCGTCAGTGAAAAATTCACCAGTCTTGTTGCCAGCATGACAAGCGGCGATGCTTTAAGAGCGGCAAAAGAGATAGGTTATACCGCGGGTGAGGCATGTGGTGTATATCTTTTCATACAGACGATGGGAGCAGTTTTACCAGAGTTCTTGGCGTTTAAAAACGAAATTAAGGACTTTATAGGAGGCATCAAGAATGCTACTATTGGAAAAGTTATGGAAGTGGGGAAAAAGATCGCGGTTAGAAGAGGCATTGGAAGCGGCACGGAGTATACGTCCGCGCTTGGAGAAGTTAGCGCCTGGTCTTACGGAGAAACTGGCACCATATCTGGAACGCTCAGATCAAATAATTATTCATTGCGAAGCTACATTGCGGGATTGGGACAATCTCTCGAAGGAGGATATACAGAAACGGTCGGATATGATACTCTTAGAGACGAGGGATTTGCAAAAAGCATTAGTAGCGAGAGACAAGGAGTTAGTAGCGAGAGACAAGGAGTTAGTCTGTTTGGAGAAGGATTACAGATCTTGGCAGAAGGAATTAGCAAACTTGCGTCAGAGTTCAAAGGAGCCTGTAAGAGCGCATACGCCGATTTCACAATCAACAGATTTGGAGAAGAGGCGCAAAGTATTATTGCGGGAGCAACAGGACTTGGTGAAGCGTGGGGCAGTGCTTGGAGTCAAAGCGGTCTACGATCAGGATGGCTGGCTTACGGGGTAGGGGCTATCGCTCTTTCTAATATAGGTATTTACACAGGCGAAGGTTTCGCAGTAACAACGTCTGCCGTTGCAAAGGATACCGCCTC